>NZ_RCOE01000095.1:0-16458 GCF_004321495.1 Pseudomonas sp. Sample_10 | reverse complement strand
CGGGCATCAACACCGAACCGTTCTGGGGCAAGGATGGCTCGACCATCTACTTCACTTCCGACCGTGGCGGCAAACCGCAGATCTACAAAACCAGCGTGGGTGGCGGCGGTGCGGAGCGTGTGACGTTCGTGGGTAACTACAACGCCAACCCAAAACTGTCGGCTGATGAAAAGACCCTGGTCATGATTCACCGCCAGGATGGTTTCACCAATTTCAAAGTGGCGGCTCAGGATTTGCAGCGCGGTAGTGTAAAAATCCTCACTGATAGCACTCTGGACGAGTCGCCTACTGTTGCGCCCAACGGCACCATGGTAATCTACGCCACCCGCCAGCAGGGCCGGGGAGTCTTGATGCTCGTGTCCATCAATGGACGCGTAAGGCTCCCGCTTCCTACCGCACAAGGCGAAGTCAGAGAACCTTCCTGGTCCCCTTACCTGAACTGACGCGGCGCTATACGTTTTACTTAACACACTGGGGTTCATTAGGAGTTTCACGATGGAAATGCTGAAGTTTGGTAAATTTGCTGCGCTGGCTCTGGCCATGGCTGTAGCTGTAGGTTGCTCGTCCAAAGGCGGCGACAATGCCGGTGAAGGCGCTGTAGATCCAAACGCTGGTTACGGCGCAAACACTGGCGCAGTCGACGGCTCCCTGAGCGAAGAAGCTGCTCTGCGCGCTATCACCACTTTCTACTTCGAATACGACAGCTCGGACCTGAAGCCAGAAGCCATGCGCGCTCTGGACGTTCACGCCAAAGACCTGAAAGCAAACGGCGCTCGCGTTGTACTGGAAGGCAACACCGACGAACGTGGTACTCGTGAGTACAACATGGCACTGGGCGAGCGTCGTGCGAAAGCCGTTCAACGCTACCTGGTACTGCAAGGCGTTTCCCCAGCTCAGCTGGAACTGGTTTCCTACGGCGAAGAGCGTCCAGTTGCTACCGGCAACGACGAGCAGTCCTGGGCTCAAAACCGTCGCGTCGAACTGCGTAAGTAATTCGTCATGCGAACGTGCCGTCGTGCTGTAACTGTTCTGGCTCTCAGTCTCGCGTCGCTTTCGGCGTGGGCTGCGGTTCCTGTGGTCGATAATGACTCCGGCTATAACAATAGCGGGAGCAGTTATCCGCCTGCGGGTTACGGTACGAACGGCGCCTATGCCGGGGGAGGGGTTTCGGCCCCTGTCTCGGCACAGGGCGAGCTGTTCAACCAACTGCAATCAATGCAGCAACAGATCGAGCGCCAGCAAGGTGCAATTGAAGTTCTGCAAAATGATGTAGCGCGCATGAAGCAGGAAAACCTGGAGCGATATCAGGATCTTGATCGGCGCATAGGAACCGGCGTTGCACCAGCCGCGACTCCTGAGAATTCTTCCGGCGGTGGCGATCTGAATGCCCCTGCTGCAGCCGCTGGCGCGAGTGCAGGGGCGGCCGCCGCTCAAGCACCTGCGGCAGGCGGTGAACCGGCGGATCCGGCGAAGGAAAAGCTCTATTACGATGCCGCCTTCGACCTGATCAAAGCCAAGGATTTCGACAAGGCCAGCCAGGCCTTCGCCGCATTCCTGCGCAAATACCCGAATAGCCAATACTCGGGTAATGCCCAGTACTGGTTGGGTGAAGTGAACCTGGCCAAGGGTGATCTGCAAGGTGCAGGCCAGGCGTTTGCCAAGGTTTCGCAGCTTTACCCGAAACACGCCAAAGTGCCTGATTCGCTGTACAAGCTTGCTGATGTAGAGCGCCGCTTGGGTCACACCGACCGGGTAAAAGGCATTCTGCAGCAGGTGGTGTCCCAATATCCGGGCACTTCCGCTGCTCAGTTGGCCCAACGCGATCTGCAGAAAATGTAAGGCTGTTTGAGCCCTTTCGAAGAAACCCGCGCTTGCCGCGGGTTTTTTCGTTAGAATTCACGCCCTTTTTATGAAACACGCTTTTTGGGATCTGCGCATTGCCGGGGTTCCTTGAAGTGCCTGACGGAGGCGGACAGCCTGTTTAGCTGTTACGCCCGTGGCGACTATGCAAGACACATTGAGAATTACCGAAGTTTTTTACTCGTTGCAGGGTGAAACGCGGACGGCTGGCCTGCCCACAGTTTTTGTGCGCCTGACCGGTTGCCCTCTGCGTTGCCAATACTGCGACAGCGCCTACGCCTTCACTGGCGGAACGATCCGCACGCTCGACGATATCCTCGAGCAGGTTGCCGGTTACCGTCCGCGTTATGTCTGTGTCACGGGCGGCGAGCCCCTGGCGCAACCCAACGCCATCCCGTTGCTCAAGCGTTTGTGCGACGCCGGTTACGAAGTGTCACTGGAAACCAGTGGCTCTATCGACATCTCGGCGGTAGATTCCCGGGTCAGTCGCGTTGTCGACCTGAAAACTCCGGGTTCGAAGGAAGCGCATCGCAATCGCTACGAAAACATCGAGCTGCTGACGCCGAACGACCAGGTGAAATTTGTCATCTGTTCCCGCGAAGACTATGACTGGTCCGTATCCAAGCTGATCCAGTATGGTCTTGACCAGCGCGCTGGTGAGGTCCTGTTTTCGCCAAGTCACCATGATCTGAATGCTCGGGATCTTGCAGACTGGGTGGTGGCGGATAATCTGCCGGTACGCTTGCAATTGCAGCTGCATAAGTATCTTTGGAATGACGAGCCGGGGCGCTGAGATGACTGAACAACTGAACACTACGGAAAAACGTGCGGTTATCCTGCTTTCCGGTGGCCTGGACTCGGCAACCGTCGTGGCCATGGCGCGTGCCGAAGGTTATCGCTGCTACACCATGAGCTTCGACTACGGTCAGCGGTCTCACGCCGAACTGTACGCAGCCGAACGTGTCGCCCGGGATTTGGGGGTGATCGAGCACAAGGTCATCGGTCTCAATTTCAATGGCATGGGCGGCTCGGCGCTGACCGACACCAGCATCGATATTCCAGAGGAGTTGGGCGAAGGCATTCCGGTGACTTACGTGCCAGCGCGCAACACGGTTTTCCTGTCACTGGCGTTGGGCTGGGCTGAAGTGCTCGGCGCACGCGACATCTTCATCGGTGTCAACGCAGTGGATTACTCCGGCTACCCGGACTGCCGTCCCGAGTTCATCGAGTCATTCGAGCGCATGGCCAATCTGGCGACCAAGGCGGGTGTAGAGGGCGATGGCTTTCGCATTCAGGCGCCGTTGCAAAACCTCAGCAAAGCGCAGATTGTCCAGGCTGGCACCCAGCTTGGCGTCAACTACGGCCTGACCGTTTCCTGCTATCAGGCTGATGATGAAGGCCGTGCATGCGGCAAGTGCGACAGCTGCCGACTGCGTGCTGAAGGCTTTGCGGCGGCCGGAATCAGCGATCCAACACCTTATTTTTGATTTTTTTTAAAATAGGTGTTGAATAGTCCTTAAAAATCAGTATTATACGCGCCACCACACAGCGGGTCGTTAGCTCAGTTGGTAGAGCAGTTGGCTTTTAACCAATTGGTCGTAGGTTCGAATCCCACACGACCCACCATTTTCAAGCTGTTTTAAAAGTCTGGAAGGCCCACGAAAGTGAGGATTTCCGGATTTTTTTTTGCCCGCGATTTGTGTTTGCCCAAGCCTTGGGCTGCACCGAACTGACGCAAGTCAGAATCATCTTTTGCATCCACCGGATATTCTGTAGCCTTGCGCAGCTTCAACGCTGTCCGTGCCTGATGAATACTCAATTTCCCGGCGGTACCCTGAAGGGTCCGGAGCCGGGTGTATACTCGACTTTCGCGCGAATGCGCCTGCAGGTCTTGCGAACATGACGCAGATTTCCGAACGCCTTCTGGTTCAAGCCCACCTCGACGCCAAGCAGCCCAAGCCGCTGACCGCGCAAGAGGAGGCCCATTACCGTGCCGCCATCGCTGCCGAGCTCAAAGCTCAGGACGCAGTGTTGGTGGCTCACTTCTATTGCGATCCGGTCATTCAGGCCCTGGCCGAAGAAACCGGTGGCTGTGTCTCCGACTCGCTGGAGATGGCCCGCTTCGGCAATGCTCACCCGGCCAAGACCGTAGTGGTCGCCGGTGTGAAATTCATGGGCGAGACGGCCAAGATCCTCAATCCCGAAAAGCGCATCCTGATGCCGACACTGGAGGCGACCTGTTCGCTGGATCTGGGTTGCCCGGTCGATGAGTTTTCCGCCTTCTGCGACCAGCATCCAGAGCGCACGGTTGTGGTTTATGCCAACACCTCGGCGGCGGTCAAAGCCCGGGCGGACTGGGTCGTGACCTCCAGTTGCGCACTGGAGATCGTTGAAAGCCTGATGGACAACGGTGAAACCATCATCTGGGGGCCGGACAAGCACCTGGGCACCTACATTCAACGTCAAACCGGTGCTGACATGTTGCTGTGGGACGGTGCGTGCATCGTTCACGAGGAATTCAAGTCCAAGCAGCTCGAAGACATGAAGGCGCTGTATCCGGATGCGGCGATCCTGGTGCACCCTGAGTCTCCAACCTCGGTCATCGAGTTGGCGGATGCTGTGGGTTCGACCAGTCAGTTGATTGCGGCGGCACAGACCCTGCCGAACAAAACGCTGATCGTCGCGACCGATCGCGGCATTTTTTACAAGATGCAGCAGTTGTGCCCGGACAAGGTGTTCATCGAGGCGCCTACAGCGGGTAACGGCGCCGCATGCCGCAGTTGCGCACACTGCCCGTGGATGGCCATGAACACCCTTGAGCGCACGCTCAAGAGCCTGAAGGAAGGGACGAATGAGATCTTCGTCGACCCGGCCCTGATTCCTCAAGCGATTCGCCCGTTGAAGCGGATGCTCGATTTCACTCAGGCGGCGCGGATGAAACTGGCCGGTAACGCTTAAGATACTCCCGCCAACTAAAAAACTGTGGGGAACGAGCAAGCTCGCTCCCCACAGTGGTTTCTGTGTCGGAAAATTATTTGGTCTTCTTCGGAATGCGCACAAGCTGGGTGTCGGAGTAGATGTCATGCCAGCTGCGTTGCTGCTTGTCGAACAGCGACCAGATGAACCCGAGGCCCACGCACAGCAGCGATGCGATCGACACCACAAAGCGCAATAGCGCCTGCCACAGGCTGATGGATGATCCATCGGCATTCTGTACGCGGATACTCCAGACCTGCATCCCCAGGGTCTGGCCGGAGTAAGTCCAGAACTTGGCGAAGAAGCCGAACAGTACAAAAAACAATACGGTCGAGAGCAGCGGGTCGCCATCCAGTGCGCCGGATTCGGTCAGGGTGCGCATTTTCTCTTCACCGATGATCGCCATCTGAATCATCTTGTAGATGCCGCTGGTGACGATCAGCAGGGCCGTACACAGCAGGAAGTCATAGAACATCGCTGCCAGGCGACGACCCAGGCCCGCGGCAGGAAATTCGCCCTGGGGCTTCAGCAGGTGTTTCGACATGGCGGGCTCTCGGTGTAAAAAGAAGCCATTTTACGGATTTACGCGCACAAAAAAGCCCCCGATGTCAGCATCGGGGGCTTTTTCGTTACAGAAGATTAGGCTTCTGCTTGTACTTCATCAGCCTGCATGCCTTTCTGGCCCTGCACGGCGACGAAAGTCACTTTCTGGCCTTCTTTCAGGCTCTTGAAGCCGTTGCCCTGGATGGCGCGGAAATGCACGAACAGATCCGGACCGCTTTCAGGAGTGATAAAACCAAAACCTTTCTCGTCGTTAAACCACTTGACGGTACCGCTCTGACGTTGGGACATTTCTTATTTCCTTTGACGCAAAAATTAATGACAGTCTCCTTCTCATGAAAGAGTACTGGGGCTGGTTGCAGGAGAGTAAGAAGACGTCGAACGGGATGTAGCTAACTTGTAGGCTACTGCCCAGGTCACGATTCCAAGCGACCCATGCAAACACAGTGAACAAACTCTACGCCAACTACGGGAGAAAAAACAAGCCCTGTGAAAGGCCCGGATTTGCTCACGTTGACGGCCTGATATGCCAACTAGTGCTGGCTTATGCGACAGAGCTGTTCAATTGTTTTCGATCGTTATAAGCAAAGTTCATAATCGAAGCTTAAAGCCAAACGATGCACTATTTTATGGCAGTTGCGTTACACATTAGTGCGTTGTAAACGCAACTGCGTTACTTATAGGAACAGTCAATCAGCCGCGGTAGTAGCGTTGTGGAACAAATGGCATTTTGCTTACAAGCAAAGCCACCTTTTTCCCACGAACAATCGCCCAGACGGGTGTATCGATCGCGACGTACGCGCTGTCGATGTAACCCATGGCCAATGGCGCACCCAAGGTTGGCCCGAAACCACCGCTGCAGACGCTGCCAATGATCTCGCCGGCTTCGTTGACGATCTCCGCCCCTTCGCGCACTGGCGTCCGTTCCTGCGGTAGCAGGCCGACACGTTTGCGGCTGACTCCGCCCTGTTGCTGGGCGAATACGGTTTCAGCCCCCGGGAAACCACCGGCACGCGCACCGTCGGCCCGACGCGGCTTGGAAATGGCCCACAACAGGCTGGCTTCGATGGGGGTGGTGTCGGTGTTCATGTCATGGCCGTACAGGCACAAGCCAGCTTCCAGGCGCAGGGAGTCACGCGCGCCGAGGCCAATGGCTTCAACTTCCGGTTCCGCCAGCAGTGCGCGGGTCAGGGCTTCGGCGTTGGCGGCCGGCACGGAAATTTCGAAACCGTCTTCGCCGGTGTAACCCGAGCGGCTGACAAAACAGTCCACACCCAGCAGTTTTACCCGGGCGAACTGCATGAAGGTCATCTTCGCCACTTCCGGTGCCAGACGTGCCAGTACCGTCACGGCCGCCGGTCCTTGGAGGGCGAGCAGGGCGCGCTCCTCGAACAGTGGCTCGATGGTGCACTGCTCGCCAATGTGCTTGCGCAGATGCGCCAGGTCTTGATCCTTGCAGGCAGCGTTGACCACCAGGAACAGTTCGTCGTTACCCAGGTTGGCGACCATCAGGTCGTCGAGGATGCCGCCGCTTTCGTTGGTGAACATTGCATAACGCTGCATGCCCACGGGCAAGTCGATGATATCCACCGGAACCAGGGTTTCCAGGGCCTTGGCGGCATTGGCGCCGGTCAGGCGAATCTGACCCATGTGCGACACATCGAACAGACCGGCCTGATCGCGGGTGTGCTGGTGTTCTTTCATCACGCCCAACGGATATTGCACAGGCATGTCATAGCCGGCGAACGGCACCATGCGCGCGCCGAGTTCGATGTGCAGAGCATGCAACGGGGTTTTCAACAGTTGTTCGGTGGACATATTCAGCTCCTGAAGAAGAGTGCAGATGAGCGCGCATCAGCACTCGATAATGTTGACCGCCAAACCGCCACGGGCGGTTTCCTTGTATTTGCTTTTCATGTCGGCGCCGGTCTGGCGCATGGTGCGAATGACCTTGTCGAGGGAAACGAAGTGTTGACCGTCGCCGCGCATGGCCATGCGCACGGCATTGATGGCCTTGACCGAACCCATGGCATTGCGTTCGATACAAGGCACTTGCACCAACCCGCCAATCGGGTCGCAGGTCAGGCCGAGGTTATGTTCCATGCCGATTTCCGCGGCGTTTTCAACTTGCTGCACGGTGCCGCCCAGGACCTCGCACAGGGCACCGGCCGCCATTGAGCAGGCGACGCCCACTTCGCCCTGACAGCCGACTTCGGCGCCGGAGATCGAGGCGTTTTCCTTGTACAAAATGCCGATGGCCGCCGCGGTCAGCAGAAAACGCACGACGCCGTCGTCATTCGCGGTCGGGATGAAGCGCATGTAGTAATGGAGGACGGCAGGAATGATCCCGGCTGCACCATTGGTGGGCGCAGTGACGACGCGTCCGCCGTTGGCGTTTTCTTCGTTGACCGCCAGGGCGTACAGGTTGACCCAGTCCAGCACCGAGAGCGGGTCACGCAAGGACGATTCCGGGTTTTTGCACAGCTGCCGATGCAGCGCGGCGGCCCGGCGCTTGACCTTCAAGCCTCCGGGAAGGATGCCTTCGTTGCGGCAGCCGGCGGCGACGCAGTCCTGCATGACCTGCCAGATTTTCAGGAGGCCGGCACGGGTCTCCGCTTCCGGGCGCCAGGCGCTTTCGTTGGTCAGCATCACCTGGCTGATGGACAAGCCGTAAGTGGCGCAGTGACCGAGCAGTTCCTTGGCGGTTTTGAAGGGAAATGTCAGGGGTGTGGCGTCTTCGACGATGCGGTCGGCGCCGGCGGCGTCTTCGTCGACGACAAAACCGCCGCCGACTGAGTAGTACTCGCGGCTGCGGATTTGCAGCCCGGCTGCGTCGAATGCACGGAAAATCATGCCGTTGGGATGGTAAGCCAACGGTTTGCGAATCATCGCCAGGTGTTCTTTTTCATTGAATGCAATGCTGTGTTCGCCGAGCAGGTTCAGCTGTCCGCTGCCACGAATGGCTTGCAGGCGTGCGGCCACGCTTTCGGTGTCGACGGTGTCCGGGTGTTCACCTTCCAGCCCCAGCAGCACGGCTTTGTCGCTGCCGTGGCCTTTACCGGTGGCGCCGAGTGAACCGTACAGCTCAACTTTGACGCAGGTGGTCGCGGCCAACAGTTTTTCGCGGCGCAAGCCTTCGACGAAACGCGCGGCTGCGCGCATCGGACCGACGGTGTGGGAGCTGGAGGGGCCGATGCCAATCTTGAACAGGTCGAACACGCTTAAAGACATGGTTGTTCTCCGGTTTCTTCTTATAGGAGTTGGCGGAATTCAGGCGTGATGCATTCCTTGTGGGAGCTGGCTTGCCAGCGATGGCGATGGATCAGGCAGCAAAAATGTCGACTGACCCACCGCCATCGCTGGCAAGCCAGCTCCCACAGGGTTTTGTGGTGTTCTTAAACGCGGGGGCGAGCAAACCCGCCCCCTCATCTGATTAAGCGTAGCTTTCGATCGACGGGCAGGCGCAGACCAGGTTGCGATCGCCGAACACGTTGTCGACACGACCGACCGGTGGCCAGTATTTGCCTTCGATCAGCGAGGCAACCGGGTACACCGCTTGTTCGCGGCTGTACGGGTGCGACCACTCACCGACCAGCTCCGCCGCCGTGTGCGGGGCGTTTTTCAGTGGGTTGTCGTCCTTGTCCAGGGTGCCGTTTTCCACCGCGCGAATTTCTTCGCGGATGCGGATCATGGCGTCGCAGAAGCGGTCCAGTTCTTCCTTGGATTCGCTTTCGGTCGGCTCGATCATCAAGGTGCCGGCCACCGGGAAGGACATGGTCGGGGCGTGGAAGCCGAAGTCGATCAGGCGCTTGGCGACGTCATCGACGCTGATGCCGCTGCTGTCCTTGAGCGGGCGCAGGTCGAGGATGCATTCGTGCGCGACCAGGCCGTTGCTGCCGGTGTACAGCACTGGGTAGTGCTCTTCCAGGCGACGGGAAATGTAGTTGGCGTTGAGGATCGCCAGCTGCGAAGCACGCTTCAAGCCTGCGCCACCCATCATGCGAATGTACATCCAGGTAATCGGCAGAATGCTTGCGCTACCGAACGGTGCCGCGCAGACCGCGCCTTCCTTGCGTGCCATCTGGGCGTGGCCCGGCAGGAACGGAGTCAGGTGCGATTTCACGCCGATCGGGCCGACGCCCGGGCCGCCACCGCCGTGCGGGATGCAGAAGGTTTTGTGCAGGTTCAGGTGCGAAACGTCGCCGCCGAACTTGCCCGGTGCGCAGAGGCCGACCATGGCGTTCATGTTGGCGCCGTCGATGTACACCTGGCCGCCGTTGTCATGAATGATGCCGCAGATTTCGCGGATGCCTTCTTCGAACACGCCGTGGGTCGACGGGTAGGTGATCATCAGCGCGGCGAGGTGTTCGCGGTGCTCGATGGCCTTGGCGCGCAGGTCTTCGATGTCGACGTTGCCACGGGCGTCGCAGGCGGTGACGACAACGCGCATGCCGGCCATTTGTGCGGTGGCCGGGTTGGTGCCGTGGGCCGACGACGGGATCAGGCAGATGTCGCGACGGTCTTCGCCACGGCTCTGGTGGTAGGCGCGAATCGCCAACAGACCCGCGTATTCACCTTGGGAACCGGCGTTCGGTTGCAGCGAGATCGAGTCGTAACCCGTGGCGGCGCAGAGCATCGCTTCGAGTTCGTCGGTCAGTTGTTGATAACCGGCGCTTTGCTCGGCCGGGGCAAACGGGTGCAGGGCGCCGAATTCAGCCCAGGTCACCGGGATCATTTCACTGGCAGCATTGAGCTTCATGGTGCACGAACCCAGCGGGATCATGGTGCGATCCAGGGCCAGGTCTTTGTCGGCCAGCTTGCGCAGGTAGCGCATCAGCTCGGTTTCCGAGTGATAGCGGTTGAACACCGGATGGCTGAGGATTGGCGACTGACGTACCAGGGTGGCCGGGATGGTGCTCTGCACCGAGGCAGCGAGGGCGGCGAAGTCCGGCAGGGTCTTGCCGTTGGACAGCAGGCTCCAGAGGGTTTCAACGTCGGCCTGGGTGCTGGTTTCGTCAAGGGACAGGCCCAGACGTTCAGCGTCGACGACGCGCAGGTTGATCTGCTGGGCGCGCGCCTGATCGTGCAGTCTGGCGGTGTCGGCGCCGGTATTGATCGTCAGGGTGTCGAAGAAGTTTTCCTGTTCGACGTTCAGCCCCAGAGCGGTCAAGCCCTTGGCCAGGATCGCGGTCAGGTGATGGACGCGATTGGCGATTTGGGTCAGGCCTTTAGGGCCGTGGTAAACAGCGTACATGCTGGCGATGTTGGCCAGTAGCACTTGCGCGGTGCAGATGTTGGACGTGGCCTTCTCGCGGCGGATGTGTTGTTCGCGGGTTTGCATGGCCAGGCGCAGGGCCGGCTTGCCGAAACGGTCCACGGAAACACCGACCAGACGGCCCGGCATGTCACGCTTGAATGCGTCTTTGGTGGAGAAGTACGCCGCGTGCGGGCCACCGAAGCCCAGCGGTACGCCAAAGCGTTGCGCGCTGCCGATGGCCACGTCGGCGCCGAATTCGCCCGGCGGGGTCAGCACGGTCAGGGCCAGCAGGTCGGCGGCCACGGCCACCAGAGCGTTGGCGGCGTGGAAGCGCTCGGTCAGTTCGCGGTAGTCGAACACGTCACCGTTGCTTGCCGGGTACTGCAGCAGGGCACCGAAGAACGGCGTCACGTCGGTCAGTTCACGCTCGTCGCCAACCACCACGTCGATGCCCAACGGCTCGGCACGGGTGCGCAGCACGTCAAGAGTCTGCGGGTGGCAATGCGCGGAGGCGAAGAATTGGTGGCTGCCTTTGTTCTTGCTCAAGCGTTTGCAGAAGGTCATGGCTTCGGCAGCGGCAGTGGCTTCGTCGAGCAGTGAAGCGTTGGCGATCGGCAGGCCGGTGAGGTCGCTGATCAGAGTCTGGAAGTTCAGCAGCGCTTCGAGACGGCCTTGGGAAATTTCTGGCTGGTACGGGGTGTAAGCGGTATACCAGGCTGGATTTTCCAGGAGGTTGCGCAGGATCGGCGACGGCGTGTGGGTGCCGTAGTAACCCTGGCCGATGAAAGTCTTGAACAGCTGGTTCTTGCCGGCGATGGACTTGATCAACGCCAAGGCATCGGCTTCGCTCAGACCGTCTTCCAGGCCGAGTACGCTGGTGCCCTTGATGCTGTCGGGAATCACGCTGGCGCTCAGGGCTTCCAGGGAATCGAAGCCCAGGCTGTTGAGCATGGCTTGCTCGTCACCGGCGCGCGGGCCGATGTGACGGGCGATGAATTCGTTGGCGGTCGTCAAATTGATTTGCGTCATGTCAGTGTTCCTCAGGCTTCGGCTTGGGCTTTGATCAGGCGGTCGTAGGCGTCCTGATCCAGCAGTTGGCCGACAGCGTTGGCGTCGCTTGGCTTGAAACGGAAGAACCAGCCTTCGCCCAGCGGATCTTCGTTGACCAGCTCAGGGCTGCTGTCCAGCGCCGGGTTGACTTCCAGCACTTCGCCGTCCAGCGGCATGTACACACCGCTGGCGGCTTTTACCGATTCCACGGTGGCGGCTTCGGCGCCTTTGTCGTAGGACTGCAGCTCAGGCAGTTGTACGAAAACCACGTCGCCCAGGGCGTTCTGGGCGAAAGCGGTGATACCGACTGTGACGCTGCCGTCAGCTTCGGTGCGCAGCCATTCGTGATCTTCAGTAAAACGCAACTCGCTCATGGAAACTCCTAAGGGGCCAGACTCGTCTGGTGGACGCGATTGAATGCTTGGGGCGATGCCCTGGTTATGAGCGTCTACTTAGCAAGAATACAGCCAATGTTGTTTTTCTTTTTTGGATCAATGATTTAGCGGGATTCTGAGTTCCAGGGTGAGGGGGCGCTGTAGCGAAATCGATACGGCAATTATCAAGGATAAAAGCTGAGGTGGATCAAAGCCTTGCGCAGCCGTGATCGGGGCGGAGTGTAGCGATATCGTTCCGCTGTAGCGCTTTCAGTACAGGTGGAGGTCGCTTTTGAATAGATCGTTCCCACGCTCTGCGTGGGAATGCCTCTTGTGACGCTCTGCGTCACGCTGTGGGACGCAGAGCGTCCCGGGCTGCATTCCCACGCGGAGCGTGGGAACGATCATCAAACGATCAATCAAACGCTCTACGGCTTATTGGGGATGCCGTACTTGCGCAACCGATGAGCGATGGCGGTATGCGAGGTTTGCAGGCGGCTGGCCAGTTGGCGGGTCGAGGGGTAGCTGACGTAGAGTTTTTCCAGCAGGTTTTTCTCGAACGCGTCCATGGCCTGTTCCAGGCTGTCGACGTCCTGATCGCTCTGGCGTGCCACCGAAGTGCCGGCAATGTCGAGGTCGCCGATGTCCACCAGGCTGCTTTCGCAGATGGCGGCGGCGCGGAAGATCACGTTTTGCAGTTGCCGCACGTTGCCCGGCCAGCGGTTGCCGAGCAAAGCCGGATAAGTGCCCGGCGCCAGGCGACAGACCGGACGCTGGATTTGGGCGCACGCCTGCTGCATGAAATAGCGGGCCAACAACAGGATGTCCTGGCCACGTTCGCGCAGCGGCGGCACTTCGACATTGAGCACGTTGAGGCGATAGAACAGGTCTTCACGAAACAGGCCTTCGCTGACCATTTTTTCCAGGTCGCGGTGGGTCGCACTGAGGATACGAACGTTGACCTTGACCTCGCGATCACCGCCCACCCGACGGAAGCTACCGTCGTTGAGAAAACGCAGCAACTTGGCCTGCAAGTACGGCGACATCTCGCCGATCTCGTCGAGAAATACCGTGCCTTGGTTGGCCAGCTCCATCAGACCCGGCTTGCCGCCCCGTTGCGCGCCGGTGAAGGCGCCGGGTGCATAGCCGAACAGCTCGCTTTCGGCGAGGTTTTCCGGCAAGGCCGCACAGTTCAACGCCAGAAACGGCGAGCTGTGCCGCGCACTGATGGCGTGACAGGCGCGGGCCACCAGCTCCTTGCCGGTGCCGGTTTCGCCCTGGATCAACAGCGGCGCATCGAGGGCCGCCACCCGTTGTGCGCGGACTTTGAGCGTGCGAATGACCGGCGATTCACCCAGCAGCGCATCGAAACCTTCGGCGTGGTCGTGGTGCAGCGCCGACAGCCGTTCGCCAATGCGATTGGGTTGATAGAGGGTCAGCAACGCGCCAGCGTCGGTGATGGGCGTGGCATCCAGCAATAGAGTCTGGCCGTTGACCGTGATTTCGCGCAGCGGCAGACGAAAACCGTGTTCGAGCAGGGCGTCGAGCAACGCCGGATCGGAAAACAGCTCGGCAATGCTTTCACCGGCCGGTTCGCGACCGTACAGGGCGATCAATGCCGGGTTGGCCAGCAGCACTTTGCCGGCGCTGTCCAATGCCAGCACCGGGTCAGTCATGGCCGCCAGCAACGCATCGAGCTGCAGGTGTCGGCGCTGGCCGGGCAGGATGTCGACCACGGTGACCGCTTGCACGCCGCGCACGCTGAACAGCGCATCCCGTAACTCTTCGAGCACTTGCGGGCTCAGGGTCGGCGCGTCGATATAGACGTTGGGCGGGACCATTTCCACCGCATCCAGATTGAGATTGCGCCCACCGAGCAGGGCCAGGACTTCCTGGGTAATGCCGACGCGGTCGATGAAGCTGACGTGGATACGCATGGGACGCTTTCGGGTTCTGGATTACGGAGGGTGGCAAGTATGCCTTGGAGCAGAGGTAAGGTGAAATCCAGAGCGGGATGATGATCGTTCCCACGCTCTGCGTGGTAGCGCTGCCATGGACGCTCCGCGTCCACACTGACGCGGAGCTTCAAGGGATGCATTCCCACGCCGGAGCGTGGGAACGATCAGCAGAGGTACCTGAGTTACTCGAAGTGTTCGAGGTTGACCGGGTCGCCGGATTTCATATTCAACTGCTGCCGGATGTCTTCAAACATCAGATCGTAATGCTTGTGGACAGAGCCGATCTGGCTGTGGGTCTTGGGAATTCCGTACTTTTCGGCGATTTTCGTCACGTTGCTGGCGAAGTTGTAGGCTTCCTCTTTCGGCAGGAAGAACGGCTCCGACACGTCCTTGCCCTGAATGCTGCCATGCAAGGTGAACTGGATGCCTTTTTCCCCTTTGGCATTCTTGCTGACTTCATAATCGAGGTGCACGTTGTAGCTGACATCATCCGGGGTCAGCGCATGACGTTCGATGTGCAAGTGTCCCGGCTCGAATTGTGCCATTCACGTCTCTCCTTACAGGTAGGTAATGCCAGGTGTCGCGGTGCTGATGCGGGTGCCAGCCTTGCCCTGGACGATCGATTCGATGTCGGCGAGTGAGCCGATCACCGCGACTTTTCCAGTATGGCGTGCGAACTCGCAGGCTGCCTGCACCTTTGGTCCCATGGAGCCCGCGGCGAAGCCGAGTTTTTCCATTTCGTCCGGGTGAGCCTGAGCGATGGATTTCTGGGTGGGTTTACCGAAGTCGACAAACGCCGCGTTGACGTCGGTGGCGATCACCAGCAAGTCGGCTTCGAGCTGTTCGGCCAGCAGCGCCGAGCACAGGTCCTTGTCGATGACCGCCTCGACACCTTCGAGCTTGCCGGGGGCGGTGTACATGGTCGGAATGCCGCCACCGCCGGCGCAAATCACGATGCTGCTTTTTTCCAGCAGCCACTTGATCGGGCGTATTTCAAAGATGCGTTTCGGTCTGGGGCTGGCGACTACCCGGCGATATTTGTCGCCGTCCGGGGCGATTGCCCAGCCTTTTTCGGCAGCCAGTTTTTCTGCCTCGGCCTTGGTGTACACCGGGCCGATGGGTTTGGTGGGGTTCTGGAAGGCCGGGTCATTGGCATCGACTTCGACCTGCGTCAGCAGGGTCGCGAACGGCACTTCGAAGTCCAGCAGGTTGCCCAGTTCCTGTTCGATGATGTAGCCGATCATGCCTTCGGTTTCAGCGCCGAGCACGTCCAGCGGATAGGGAGAAACCGAGGTGTAGGCCGCGGCCTGCAATGACAACAGCCCGACCTGCGGGCCATTGCCGTGGGCGATGACCAGTTGGTTGCCGGCGTGGATCTTGGCGATCTGCTCGGTGGCGATCCGGATGTTGGCGCGCTGGTTGTCAGCGGTCATCGGTTCACCCCGACGGAGCAGGGCGTTACCGCCCAGTGCAACGACGATACGCATGGTGGTTGTCCTTTTAGAGTCGGTGATCCTGGATCGTTCCCACGGTCCCCGTGGGAATGCATCTGGTGACGCTCCGAGTCACATCGGACGCGGAGCGTCCGTGGCGGCATTCCCACGCAGAGCGTGGGAACGATCGTTTGGGGGCAGTCCTTACAAATCAGCCAGCGTCGACACCAGAATCGCCTTGATGGTGTGCATGCGGTTTTCCGCTTGCTCGAAGGCAATGCAGGCCGGCGACTCGAAGACGTCATCGGTCACTTCGATACCGTTCTTCAGGTGTGGGTACTGCTCGGCGATCTGTTTGCCGACCTTGGTGTCGCTGTTGTGGAATGCCGGCAGGCAGTGCATGAACTTGGTACGTGGGTTGCCGGTGGCTTTCATCAGTTCGGCGTTGACCTGATAAGGCAGCAGTTGCTGAATGCGCTCGGCCCAGGCCTCCACGGGTTCGCCCATCGACACCCAGACATCGGTATGAATGAAATCCACACCTTTGACGGCGGCTTTCGGGTCTTCGGTGAGGGTGATGCGGGCACCGCTTTCTTCACCGTACTGTTTGCAGCGGGCCACCAGGTCGTCCGCCGGCCACAAGGCTTTCGGCGCGCAGATGCGTACGTCCATGCCGAGCTTGGCACCGATCAGCAGCAGCGAATTGCCCATGTTGTTGCGGGCGTCGCCGAGGTAGGCGTAGCTGATGTCGTGGATCGGTTTGTCGGCGTGTTCACGCATGGTCAGCACGTCGGCAATCATTTGCGTCGGGTGATATTCATCGGTCAAACCGTTGAACACCGGGACCCCGGCAAACTTGGCCAGTTCTTCGACTATCTCCTGTTTGAAACCACGGTATTCGATCGCGTCGTACATGCGCCCCAGTACGCGGGCCGTGTCCTTCATGCTTTCCTTGTGGCCGATCTGCGAAGAGTTGGGATCGATGTAGG
>NZ_RCOE01000210.1:0-2606 GCF_004321495.1 Pseudomonas sp. Sample_10 | reverse complement strand
GGAGCACGGCTTGCCGGCGATGGCGGTCTTGAGTGCGCTATCGCGAGCAAGCTTTGCTCCTACAGGTCCAGCATTACTGGATGATCAGGTTGTTGAACAACAGATCCTCAACCACCGGCTTTCCGGTTTCGTCGTTCATGATCTGCTGGGTTTGCTTCAGCGCTTCCTGACGCAGCTTTTCCTTGGCCTCGACGTTGTTCATCGTCTCGGTAGTCTGCTGGGCAAACAACGCCACGAGCTGATTCCGAATCAGCGGCTCGTTGGCCTTGACCGCTTTGGTCGCCTCTTCGCCGGTCACTCGCAACGCCACATCGGCCTTGTATACCTTGAGTTTCGGCGTGCCATCGAGCCCGTAATTACCCACGAACGGCGGGCTCAGGGTGATGTAATTGACCTTCGGTGCCGCATCCTCTTTGGCTTCTTCGGCCACTGCTGCCACAGGCAGAGACAGGGCCAGCATCAACATGATCCACGCTTTCACAATTCGCTCCTTATCCGGTTTGCGGCCTAGCATAACGACCCGCCGCGCAAGCACAAGCTTATGGCTGCCTATCAGGGCCGGGCATGCTCGTTGACCCATCGACTCACACACCTACACTTATCGGCCATCACTCCCAAAGGAATAGCCCTGATGAAAGCCGTGCTGTGCAAAGCCTTCGGCCCTGCCGAATCGCTGGTGCTGGAAGACGTCGCCAGCCCTGTCGCGAAGAAGAACGAAATCCTGCTGGATGTGCACGCCGCCGGGGTCAACTTCCCCGACACGCTGATCATTGAGGGCAAGTACCAGTTCAAGCCGCCCTTCCCGTTTTCACCGGGCGGTGAAGCAGCCGGCGTGGTCTGCGAAGTGGGTGAAAAGGTCAGTCACCTGAAAGTCGGAGACCGGGTCATGGCCCTGACCGGCTGGGGCAGCTTCGCCGAACAGGTCGCGGTGCCGGGCTACAACGTGCTACCGATTCCGCCGTCGATGGACTTCAACACAGCCGCCGCCTTCAGCATGACCTACGGCACCTCGATGCACGCGCTCAAGCAGCGTGGCAACCTGCAGCCGGGCGAAACCCTGCTGGTGCTCGGCGCTTCCGGTGGCGTCGGCCTCGCGGCAGTGGAGATCGGCAAGGCCATGGGCGCCCGTGTGATCGCTGCCGCCAGCAGCGCAGAAAAACTCGCCGTGGCCAAAGCCGCGGGGGCCGACGAACTGATCAACTACAGCGAAACCAGCCTCAAGGACGAAATCAAACGCCTGACCGATGGCCAGGGTGCCGACGTGATCTACGACCCGGTGGGTGGTGACCTGTTCGACCAGGCCATCCGCGCCATCGCCTGGAACGGCCGCCTGCTGGTGGTCGGTTTCGCCAGCGGCCGGATTCCCGAACTGCCGGTGAACCTGGCACTGCTCAAAGGTGCAGCGGTACTCGGCGTATTCTGGGGCTCGTTCGCCCAGCGCCAACCGCAGGACAACGCCGCGAACTTCCAGCAGCTCTTCGGCTGGTTTGCCGAAGGCAAGCTGAAGCCGTTGGTGTCGCAGGTGTATCCGCTGAGCAATGCCGCGCAGGCGATCAACGATCTGGGCCAGCGCAAGGCGGTAGGCAAGGTGGTGGTGCAGGTTCGCTGAATTGGCAAAACGGTCTGGACTCAAGCAATCGGGTTCAGACCCAGTCGACAACTAAAGCAGCTTGCGAAGGTCCTCAGGCAAAAACCTCGCAAACCGGGACGTTGGTTTGCTCGAACATTGCCGGACGATAATCGGCACCGCCCTGTTCAGCTTTGCGATCAGCTCCAGACGTCGCTCGTTTGACAAGCTGGTCGCGGAGAACGCATTCGACAGGTAGGCACGGGTGTAATGGAAGGCAGAAGCATCAAGCCAACCGCTCTCCGGAACATTGGCCATGACCTCATTGAAATCGCGGCATCTCAGCTCCTTGAGCCACTGATTGATATGAATGGGCAGGTCCGAGTCGTATCGAAAGATCATGGGCGCAATGACCTCCTGCTCTTTGGGTTTGCCACCTTCGACCACCCACGGCTTGAATCGCCACTGCGCAATGGCAACCCGGGTCGCCTCGGCCAAATCCGGGTGATCGCTTTGCAAAATGCTCACCTTGCTCACCGAACCATCGGCATGCGCCGTGAACCTGACCCGGACATCACCTGTAATTCCGGCCCTTTGCAGCGCCGGCGGGTACACCGGCTTGGGATTGTCTTCCGGAATAAGCAAAAACTCCTCGGCCCGGGCTTCTCCAGACAACGCCAGCACCAGCAAGAACGCAATCCACCGCATAACCCTTCCCTCTCCCCTTCGCACCTCAAATGCCAGTCTTGGCAACTGGCCAAAAGGTTAAAGCGCGAAGGTATTGAGCTGAAGATCATGGCTTCCGGTAACAGTGCAGGACATTTCCCAAAGATTTGCCTTAATCCTGCCGGCCCGGCAGTCACTAAAGGAAAGCGGTAACAACTCCTACAACGCCCTTCACTTACATCTGAGCGACATGTTCATAAAGGAATGCTCGTTTTCCAACATTTCCGCTGTTTGGCTGATGAGAACCAGTGCTATTTTCGGTAACGAAACTGTAACATTCGCATCCGCAGTCAAAACAAGAAAACTGGAGCTC
>NZ_RCOE01000030.1:0-2610 GCF_004321495.1 Pseudomonas sp. Sample_10 | reverse complement strand
TGTCCGACCCGCAGGTGATCCACGATTTCGCGCAGACCGTCGGCGATGAAACCCGCCTCGACTACCTGTACGTGCTGACCGTCGCCGACATCAATGCCACCAACCCGACGCTGTGGAACTCCTGGCGCGCCAGCCTGTTGCGCCAGCTCTACACCGAGACCAAGCGTGCCCTGCGTCGCGGCCTGGAGAACCCGGTGGATCGCGAAGAGCAGATTCGCCAGACCCAGAGCGCCGCCCTGGACATTCTGGTACGCGGCGGTACCGATCCGGATGACGTCGAGCAGTTGTGGGCACAATTGGGCGATGACTATTTCCTGCGTCACACCGCCGGCGATGTCGCCTGGCACAGCGATGCGATCCTCCAGCAGCCGGCAGATGGCGGGCCGTTGGTGCTGATCAAGGAAACCACCCAGCGGGAATTCGAGGGCGGTACGCAGATCTTCATCTACGCGCCGGACCAGCACGACTTCTTTGCCGTGACCGTGGCCGCGATGGACCAGCTCAACCTGAACATCCATGACGCCCGGGTCATCACCTCCAGCAGCCAGTTCACCCTCGACACCTACATCGTGCTCGACACCGACGGCGACTCGATCGGCGACAACCCGGCTCGGGTCAAGCAGATCCGCGACGGCTTGACCGAAGCCCTGCGCAATCCGGATAACTACCCGACCATCATCCAGCGTCGGGTGCCGCGCCAGCTCAAGCATTTCGCCTTTGCCCCACAAGTCACGATCCACAACGATGCGCAGCGCCCGGTCACCGTGCTGGAACTGACCGCACCTGATCGTCCCGGCTTGTTGGCACGCATCGGCACGATTTTCCTGGAGTTCGACCTGTCGCTGCAGAACGCCAAGATCGCCACCCTCGGCGAGCGCGTGGAAGACGTGTTTTTCATCACCGACGCCAACAACCACCCGCTGTCCGACCCGCTGCTGTGCAGCCGGTTGCAGGATGCGATCGTCGAGCAGTTGAGCGTCAATCAGGAACCCGATATCAAACTGTCGCGCATCAGCATCTGACTTAACAACGGCCCGCCCCTCTGTAGGAGCGAGCCTGCTCGCGATGGACCCGAGGACGCCACGGGGTAACAGCCCCCCAGTGTCATCGATGACGACCATCGCGAGCAGGCTCGCTCCTACAGGGATCAGCGCCGCCCCAACACCGAACGAGATTTATCGATGAACAACGCTCTGTCCCAGCTCCAGCCCTACCCGTTCGAGAAACTCCGCGCCCTGCTTGGCAGCGTCACACCCAACCCCGACAAACGCCCTATCGCGCTGTCGATCGGCGAACCGAAGCACCGTTCGCCAAGCTTCGTTGCCGAAGCCCTGGCCAGCAATCTGGAAAAAATGGCGGTGTACCCGACCACCCTCGGCGTCCCGGAGCTGCGTGAAGCCATCGCTGCCTGGTGCGAGCGGCGTTTCGGCGTGCCAGACGGCTGGATCGATCCGGCGCGCAACGTGCTGCCCGTCAACGGTACCCGCGAAGCGCTGTTCGCGTTCACCCAGACCGTGGTCAACCGTGGCGACGACGCGCTGGTCGTCAGTCCGAACCCGTTCTACCAGATCTACGAAGGCGCGGCGTTCCTCGCCGGGGCCAAGCCGCATTACCTGCCATGCCTGGACGAGAATGGCTTCAATCCAGACTTCGAGGCTGTGTCGCCAGACATCTGGAAACGCTGCCAGATCCTGTTCCTGTGCTCGCCAGGCAATCCGACTGGTGCATTGATCCCGGTCGACACGCTGAAGAAGCTGATCGCCCTGGCCGACCAATACGACTTCGTGATCGCCGCCGACGAGTGCTACAGCGAACTGTACTTCGACGAACAAACCCCTCCGCCGGGCCTGCTCAGCGCCTGCGTGGAACTGGGTCGCAAGGACTTCAAGCGTTGCGTGGTGTTCCACAGCCTGTCCAAGCGTTCCAACTTGCCTGGTTTGCGTTCGGGCTTCGTCGCAGGTGACGCCGACATTCTCAAAGGCTTCTTGCTCTATCGCACCTATCACGGCTGCGCAATGCCGGTGCAAACGCAACTGGCCAGCGTTGCCGCATGGAACGACGAAGTGCATGTGCGCGCCAACCGTGCGCTGTATCGCGAGAAATATGATGCGGTGTTGGAGATTTTAAGCCCGGTCATGGATGTGCAGCGCCCGGACGGTGGTTTTTACTTGTGGCCGAACGTCGAGGGTGATGACGAAGCGTTCTGTCGTGATTTGTTCGCGCAGGAACATGTAACGGTGGTGCCAGGTTCTTATCTGTCCCGTGAAGTCGATGGCGCCAATCCGGGTGCGGGGCGTGTGCGCCTGGCATTGGTTGCACCGTTGGCGGAGTGTGTCGAAGCGGCAGAACGGATTCGAGCGTTCATCATTCGCCATCGCCTGTAAAGTCAACGGCCCGAACAGCGCAATGCCGTCCGGGCCGCAGACAAACCCGAGCCCGGCCGACGCGAAACCGTCCGGTCATGGCATAATCCGTCACCTTTTTTCTCCAGCACCTGTAAAGGGGGCAATTCCTTGACCGTTTCAAGTAAAACGTTGCACCTTTTCGGCATCAAGGCCTGCGACACCATGAAAAAGGCGCGCACCTGGCTCGATGAACACGCTGTCAGCT
>NZ_RCOE01000285.1:10885-16731 GCF_004321495.1 Pseudomonas sp. Sample_10 | reverse complement strand
CCCCCCCCGGCCCCCAGAACTCCATCACCGGCCCAATCTTCAAGTTCTAGCCGATCCACTTCCCGGGACTCGACCCCCCCGACCTCGCGCCGCAACAGTGGTAGCAATAACGCTCCGAACTTCGACGACTTAAACCCCCGCTTAAAATTTCTACGTAAGTAATGAAACCGAACGGGGTGCAGGTCTCACCGCTGCATCCCCCACCGCTTCACCGTCACCCTTTCCAACGAATCAAACACCAGATTCTCCACCAGCAACCCGATCAAAATAACCACCGCCAACCCGGCAAACACCGTGTCGGTATGCTCATTACGTTTCTATGGATGAGGCACTGGCAGCTCCTTCACCAATACATTTACACAGCCCGGAAAAACTCGCACCACTATCAGTTCTGATAGTTCTCAATCCCCACTCAAGCGAGTAATACTCGAGGCAAGCCCGATTACATGGAGACTCCGGCATGAGCCAACCTGGTGATCAAGACGACCGCAGCCGTTCACGCACAGTGTTGCTGGCTACCGACAGCAGCCAATCGGTCATTGGCGAAATCGTCGATGGCCGTACCCAAACCATCGCCTACTCAGCTTATGGCGAGCAATCCGCTCAACAGAAAGTCGAGACACGATTGGGGTTCAATGGTCAGTTGCGTGAAGCGAATATCGGTTGGTATTTGCTGGGTAACGGCTACCGCGCCTACAACCCGCGATTGATGCGGTTCCATAGCCCGGACAGTTGGAGCCCGTTTGGTGGGGGTGGGTTGAATGCGTATATGTATTGCGTGGGAGATCCCGTAAACAGCTCAGACCCGACTGGGCATTTTAAGACTGGGGATTCAAAACTTAAAGGTATACGAAAACTGGATGCATTTTTATTTGGCGGGTCAACCGTTACCGGTGCATATGGGAACGCGCCGTCAATCGGCGGAGGTCCTAGCCTTGCAACATCAGTTAAGGCACCTGTTAAAGCACCTGGTAACAGATCATTCATAAACTCACTGATATCGGATGTTGCTGTGATGGCGGGATATGGAGCCTCCAGGCGTGCACCAGGAAAAATCGCTTCTCCTTCCAGTGGTAAAAATGGCGCCGATGGCGTAACAATTGGAGGAGAAGGTAATCCGGGGATCGATATGCTTAATTTCGCAAAACAGAACTCTAATAAAATGGATATTTTATCTTCTAGACCACCTAGTTTCGACATCCCTGCACAAAAGAAAAACGTTAGTCCGCCAACCTCTGCTCGGGCAACAGCAAGTACTGTGACGCCAAGTTATCCAGACTTTAAATGGAGTAACAATGGGTTAGGGCTTAAGGGAGGCCGAGAGCCGGTGCGACAACATTATGATTTCGGAGCGAACGCGCCTCACCAAGCACCTGCCGGTACTCCAGCTCCTGCGCCACATGTCGCCGAACTAAACCACCTTTTGAATGGCTTGGAGCAATTGAACGACATGCACCGAGGTGTGATACGACATCGACTTGCCGCAGCTGTCCAATTGTGCCGAATACTGTGAACGTGCGGGGGCACGCTGTTCACCTGCGCTTCCGCTGGCGGTTGATAGTTATCTCACCGCACCATCCCCCATCGCTTCACCGTCACCCTTTCCAACGAATCAAACACCAAATTCTCCACCAACAACCCGATCAAGATAACCACCGCCAACCCGGCAAACACCTTGTCGGTATACAGCTCATTGCGGTTCTGAAAGATGTACCAGCCCAATCCACCCTTGCCGCTGGTCGCGCCAAACACCAACTCAGCCGCGATCAACGTGCGCCAGGCAAATGCCCAGCCGATTTTCAGGCCGGCGAGGATTGACGGCAATGCTGCCGGGATCAGGATGAACAGCACGAATCGCATCCCTTTGAGGCCATAGTTGCGCCCTGCCATGCGCAGGGTTTCCGAGACGCCGAGGAAGCCAGCGTAGGTGTTCAGCGCCAGCGCCCAGAGCACCGAATGGACCAGCACGAAAATCAGACTGTTCTGCCCCAACCCGAACCACAACAGCGCCAGCGGCAGCAGTGCAATTGCCGGCAGCGGGTTGAACATGGAGGTCAGGGTACTCAGCAGGTCGCGACCGAACTGCGTCGACACCGCCAGCGTGGTCAGGGCGAACGCCAGGACGATGCCGATCAGGTATCCCTTGAGCAACACAACCAGGGAAATCCATACCTTGCCGAGCAATTCACCGCTGAACAGGCCGTCGTACAGCGCGCTGGCGGTTTGCAGAAAACTCGGTAGCAGCAGGTCGTTGTTCTGGTAGCGGGCAACCGCTTCCCACAACACCGCGAGCAAAATCAGGATCAGGCCTTTGCGCAGCCAACCCTGTTGCCATAGACGTTGGCCGAGGGGCAATTCACGCTCCAGCGGTACGCTGGTCAGTGGTGGTAAAACCGTTTCGAACGCTTCACGCGGGGATGATAATTGGCTCATTGAGCCCTCCTTTCAATTGGCTCAATAAGCGATGCGGATATCGGCGAAATCCAGTTCGTGTTCGGTTTCCGGCGACTGGCCTTCATCAAACAGCAGCCTGTGAATGCGCCGCGCCGATTCCTGGAACGCCACGCCGCCAAGACTGTGCAAATCGTATTGATGGCTGTGGACTTCCGCCCGCACTCGCCCCGGATGCGGTGACAGCAACAGGATGCGATTACCCACCACCAGCGCCTCTTCAATGGAGTGCGTAACGAACAGCAAGGTGAAGCGCACTTCCTCCCAGAGCAGCAGCAATTCTTCCTGCATCTTGCGTCGGGTCAACGCATCAAGGGCCGCGAAGGGCTCGTCCATCAACAGGATTTTCGGCTGCATCGCCAATGCGCGGGCGATGGCAACCCGCGCTTTCATGCCGCCCGACAAGGTGTGCGGATAAGCGTCGGCGAATGCCGCCAGCCCGACTTTCTCCAGATAGTGCAGCGCCCGTTCTTCGGCGTCTTTGCGCTTGAGGGTTTTCGAAGCCAGCAGTGGAAACATCACGTTTTGCTTGACGGTTTTCCACGGCGGCAGCTGATCGAATTCCTGGAACACCACGATCCGGTCCGGCCCCGGTGCGTCGACGCGCTGACCTTGCAAACGGATCTCGCCCTCCACGGGCTGGATGAATCCGGCAGCGGCTTTGAGCAGTGTCGACTTGCCGCAACCGGACGGCCCAAGCAGGACAAAACGGTCCGCTGGATCGATCTCGAAACTGACTTGATGGGTCGCCCGCACCACACGCTGCGGCGTGCGGTATTCGAGGCTGACGTTATCGACCGACAGCAGCGCCTGGGCTGCCGCGGCCGGTTTGCTGACCGTGTGGCCTTGCAAGGGAGCGTTCATTTCGATCAGCTCCCTTGCAGTGGTTTGGCGTCCTGGAAGAAGTAGTCCTTCCATGAATCGGGTTTATTTTTGATCGCGCCGACGCGGTAAAGAAACTCGGCCAACGGGTAAGTGTTTTTCGGCGTGACGCTGAATTCGAACTGCGGGTTGTCGATGATTTTCAGCAACGCCGCGCGGTCGATTTTCGCCTTGGTGACGCGAATGTAGGTGTCGGCTGCCGCGCCTTTATCGTTCTGCGCGAACGTGGCTGCTTCGGTCAAGGCATCGATAAAGGCTTTGTAGGTTTTCGGGTTTTCGTTGCGGAATTTCTCGGTGGCGAACAGCACCGTTGGTGAGTTCGGGCCGAGTAAATCGTAAGTGTTGAGCACCACGTGCACGTTCGGATTGGCCAGTGCCTGATCCTGGAACGGCGGGTTGGAGAAATGTCCGGTCAGCTCCGTGCCACCAGCCACCAGCGCTGCCGTGGCATCCGGGTGCGGAACGGCGATGGTGTATTTGTCGAGGCGATTGAAATCCTTGTCGCCCCACTGTTTGGCGGCGGCGTATTGCAGGAAGCGCGACTGCACGGAGACACCCACGGCGGGCACCGCGATACGGTCCTTCTCGGTGAAGTCGGCGATGGTTTTGACCTTCGGATTATTGCTCACCAGGTAGTACGGAAAGTTACCCAGGGAGGCCACGGCCTTGACGTTCTGCTTGCCGTGGGTGCGATCCCAGATGGTCAGCAGTGGGCCGACACCGGCACCGGCAATGTCAATCGAGCCTGCGAGCAGCGCATCGTTGACCGCTGCACCGCCCGAGAGCTGGGTCCAGTCGACTTTGATGTCGAGGCCTTCCTGCTTGCCGTACTTCTCGATCAGGTTCTGATCGCGCACCACGTTGAGCAACAGATAAACGATGCCGAACTGTTCGGCGATGCGGATTTCACCTTCGGCCTGGGCCACGCTCGGCGCCACCAGGCTACCGGCAATCAGGCTGAACCCCAGGCCGATGGCGGCGGCCAGCGGTGTGAATGGAAGACGTTTGGACATGATCGATCTCCGGCAAATCAGAAAGGCGCGTCGCCCTGGATGGTGGTGCGATACAGCTTGCGGCGCAGATGGCTGGGGCATCCGGCGGCAAGGTGAATCAGCGAACGGTTGTCCCAGAACACCAGGTCGTGGGCCTGCCATTGATGGCGGTAGATGTTTTGCGGCAGCACGCTGTGGGCAAACAATTCCGCCAGCAGTTGCCGGCTCTCGTCCTGCGGCAGGCCGACGATACGGGTGGTGAACCCTTCGCTGACGAACAACGCCTTGCGGCCGTTTTCCGGGTGGGTGCGCACCACCGGGTGAATGACTTCCGCCACTTGGGCGAGCTGTTCCGGGGTCAGCGTCGGGCGCCAGTTGCCTTCGAACTTGCTCTCGCTGTAGCGCGCCGTGTAGGAGTGCGCCGCCGAGCGACCTTCCACCGCTTTGCGTAGCGCCAGCGGCAGGTTGTCCCAGGCTTTGTGCATATCGGCGAACAGCGTGTCGCCGCCCTCGGATGGCAGTTCCTGGGCATGCAGCATCGAGCCCAGGCTCGGCAGTTCCTTGTAGGAGAGATCGGAATGCCAGAACTTGCCGGCATCACCGAGGCCAATGTTCTGGCCGTTTTCGACAATGTTGGAAACGATGAGGATTTCGGGGTGGTTGGCCAACAAAAACTGCTTGAGCACATGGATCTGCAGCACGCCAAAACGGCGGCTGAAATCGATCTGTTGTTCGGGGGTGATGCGCTGGTCGCGGAACACCACCACATGATGATCCAGGTGGGCGCGATGGATGCGGGCGAAGTCCTGATCATTGATCGGGCGGGACAAATCCAGGCCGATGATTTCGGCGCCCACTGCGCCGCTGAACGGGCGAACTTCAAAGTGTTGTGGCGCGATGGCTGGCGCTGCGGATACGGCTGCTGACATAAATCACTCCCACGCACGGCACGCTCAAGGGCGCGCGCGTCGATCAGAAACTCACGGATATCGTGTTGGTTCGTGTCGTGCGGCGCGCCGATTGGTCGGCAGGTACGCAGGTGGTTGACTTTATAGATATAAGAAAATGAATTTAAATACCGTTAGCGAATAACCATATGGCTGAATTCGCCTATGCTGCTGACAGCATGACGCGGTTCTCTGTGAGGAATGTTCCATGTTCTACGTGCAACGCGATACAGCCGGGCAACTGCTGCGCGTCGAAGCCCAAGACTACGCCGAAGCCACGGAAACGCTGCCGGCCGACCATCCTGACCTCCAGGCCTGGTTTGCCAATGAACTGATGAACACAAGCCTCAACCAGCTCCAGCAGATCAAACAGCTCAAGCAATTGCGCAAGAGCGACCTGGAAATGATCCGGGTCATCGACGATTTGATCGAAGTGCTGATCAACAAAGGTGTGATCCTCGTCACCGACCTGCCGGCGCCGGCACAGGCCAAACTCATGGACCGCAGCCAGGCGCGGGAGGCGTTGGGCGGGTTGAGTCATTTGGTGGATGATGATGAGGATGGGGTGATCTGA
>NZ_RCOE01000285.1:0-10785 GCF_004321495.1 Pseudomonas sp. Sample_10 | reverse complement strand
TCAGCTCACCGCCGGCTTGTCCTTGAACAAAAACTCAAGCAGCTCCGGCGATTCGAGGTGATCCAGCGCCCGCTCCACCAACAAATGCACCCCGTCAGCCATGCGGCTCAGCGCCAGCGCAACGGATCGGCGTGAGCCTTCCACATCGTCCGCCAGGTCGGCGGCGATGGCGCTGATGGACAGTAAATCTTCGGAGGCGTTGGCCAACAGGGCTTCGATGTTGATGTCGTCGGCGACGGTGAAGAGGTGGTTTTTGTGGGGCTTGGTTTCGGGAGTGTCGCCAGGGGTTTCCGGCGGATTTGGAGTGACTTTGAACATGGATTGGTTACCTCAAATTGAGCGCTGAAACCAGTTCGCTTGCACGCAAATAAGGTGGCAGCAATGTGCGGGGTGCAAGACCGAGGAAACCAATCCAAAACCTCGGCAGACCCGAAGGTCTCCCGCACACAGCCGCCATAAAGCGAATACAACGAGATACTCGATGCATTACCCATGGTGTTGCCTGGATTGGACTTTTACCCGGACCTGCACGTCCGTGTCACTGCTTATTCAGTGACAAACTCAGACTAGGCTTGGGCACTTGGCCAAACAAGTTCACCGACACCACTACAACTTGAAGGAAATCTCCGACGCCGGTGTCCCCTCTAGGAACATTCCCACAGCAATTGTGTTGTCTGTGCTGACGCCATCGCTAGCAGGCTAGCTCCCACAGTAGATCGGTATTGATCGCAGGGAGTGTGTACGACATGAGCCCATGTGGGAGCTAGCCTGCTAGCGATGGCAACCTCACAGGCAACCCTACCCCCAAGGCCTCGGCTCCCCGATCAACCGCCCCTGAACCCCATACACCCCCAACTCGCGAATCACCGCCAGTTCGCCCTCGGTCTCGACCCGTTCGGCAATCAACGGCAGATCAATGCTGTGGGCCGCCCGTTGAACAGCCTCAATGAACAAGCGCTTGTCGCTCTCCTGATCAATCGCACGGATGTAGCTGCCATCGATTTTCAAGTACGCCAACCCCAGCCGCGCCAGGTTGCCGATCATGCTGAAGCGCCCGCCAAAACGTTGCAGGCTCAACGTGAACCCGAGCTCGCGCAGGCGCCGTGTCAGATCTTCAAGCATGGCTTGATCGGGCAGTTGTTCTTCGCCGATTTCCAGGGTCAGTCGCGGCCCTAGATTGGAATGCGAGCGCAGCAGCTCGAACAGCGCATTCAATGCCTGTGGATCTTCAACGGTTGCCGAAGACAGGTTCAGTGCCAGGGTCGATTCGTGGTCGGCCATCTGTTCCAGCACTAACTCCAACATCAGGCGATCCAGTCGCGCCGTCCAGTCGAACCGCTCCAGCCACGGCAGGAAGCGCCCTGCCGGAATGCTCTGGCCCTGATCGTCGATCAACCGTGACAGCACTTTGTAGTGCAGCACCAATTGCGTGTCCTGGCTCGCCACCACCGGTTGAAAAAACAAGGTGAAGCGCCGCTGCTTCAACGCCTGATCCAGCAGATCGTGCCAGGCATGATGATCGTCGCCGACACCGGCCAAAGCGCTCTGGTCAAGGCAGACCCAGTTCGAATCACCCAGGCCTTCAGCTTGCGCCAACGCCTGATCCGCCAATGCGAGCACGGATGGCGGGGCGTCGCCATAGACAAATGGCGCCAGCCCGATCGCGGCCACCTTGGCCACGTCCGTCGCACCGGTCGCATGCAGGCTGGTCATGGCGCTGTCGAGGTGCTGCGCCAACTGCAATGCTTCTTCACGCACCAGCCCCGGCGCCAGCACGGCAAATTCGCCACCACGAATGCGGGTCACCAAATTCTGGGTTTCCGGGTATCGGGCGCACGCTCTGGAAAGTTGCTCGCCGACCGCCCGCAACAATTCGTCTGTACGTTGCCCCCCCAGGCGCTGGTTGAGACCCGCCAGATCCTGAACCCGTAACAACAGCAAATAACCAGAGCTGGCCTGTTCAGGGTTACTCACCCGCGCATGCAATTGCATCTCGAAATATCGCCGGTTGGCCAGCCCGGTCAAATTGTCCTGATAAGACTCCGCCCGCAGTTTTTCACTGCGCTCGGCCTGTTCCTGAAACAGCGCCTTGAGCTTCTCGACCATCTGATTCATCGCCTGCACCACGCGCCGCAATTCAGGGGTGCGCGGCAGGTCAGGCAAGCTGAGAAACTCGCGACGGGCGATGGCGTGGGACTGCCGGACCATGTAATCCAGCGGTTTCAACTGGCGCCGCAACAACAGCGCACCCAGTATCGCGCTGACCACCCCACAGAGCAGCAACCACGCCAGACTGCCCAACGCGCTCTGCCACAGTTTGGCCAGGGCGAACATGGGGTGGCTAACCACTTCGACCCGCGCGGCCTGCTCCCAGCCACGGCTGACGATCGCGTCGCCACCGGCAGGTTCCAGCCCGATCAATTTGACGAACCAGGCCGGGACGTCGGTGTCGGCCGGGATACCGCTGCGCTCGACCAACGTCTTGTCGTTTGCCAGATCGACCACGCGAATGCTCGCGTAATAGCCGCTGTCGAAAATCGAACTGACCAGCAACTCAGTCATTGCCGGATCATCGATGTTCGGCGTCAGGGACAGCGCCAGCGCTGTCGCGGCGTCCTGGGCATGGGAACGCAGCTGATTGACGTACTGAGTTCGCGAACTCTCCAGGCTGACCATGAAGCTACCGGTGAAGGCGATGACCAGGAACAGACAGATTGCGATCAACAGCTGTTTGAACAATGACATCTGTGGGCGGCTCCTAGTTAATCGACTCGACCGGAAATCCTTCGGCCTGCATTTTTTTCAGCACGTCCTGCCAACGAGACAGACGCTTGCTGTCACTGACCCTCTGGTTGCCCTTGGCACCGGGCAACCACAACCCGTTTGCATTGAAAGAGTAGACCGGCAGCAGATCCGTTCGTTGGCTGGCTGGCCGGATATCATCGATCAGGCTGTCGAGCACCAGCGGCATGGCCTGGGGGCTCGCGTAATAGGTCAAGACCATGTGCGCACGATTCAATTGCAGCGCCTTCACGTAGGTGATGCGCAGCTTGTCACTGGCAACGCCCAGATGACGCAAGCTGAAATACTTGGCGATAGCGTAGTCCTCGCAATCGCCCGCGCCTTTGAACAGGGCTTCGATCGGCGTTTCCCAGTAATCGGCGTGATGCCACAGGTCGGCATCTTCGACGTAGCGTATGCGCTGGTTGAAGAACCGGTTGACCCGGTCGAGCTGTTCCAGTTCGCTGGCCTTGTTCTGGCTGGCCAGCAAGTATTGCCAGTCATCAATACGCTGCTGACCTTCGCCCAAAGGTCCGTACAATGCCTGCGCCCGGCGGCTGATCGACGAGAAATCCCAATCGCCCAGTACATCGCCCAGCATTACACCGGCCAACAGCATCGCACCGCACAGCCAGCACAACATCCGGGGTATCGGGAAACGTACTGGCAATGCGCGGCATCCAGGGTAGACAGTTGGAAGTCGGTTGATGGTGTAGGTTAATCCGCTAAAAAACAATGGCACGGTGAGATCACCAAGGGCGCGCTAGACTCAAAGAAAGCGCTGCGTTGCGCGTTTGACAAGCCTCCAGGCAGTTACTAGTGTCAGTTGGATCCAAAAAACCAAATAGCCAATCAGGGTGCGTAGTAGTGACACAAAAGCCCAATCCGCTCAGCAGTATCAAGGTCAACGGGCCGATTCCCGCTCACTTGGCTCGCTCAGTCATCGAGGAAACCCTGCGTTCGGCGATTCTCGATGGTCGCCTGCCCTGCGGCATCGCCCTGCGCCAGCAAGATCTGGCCGACCTCTTCGGTGTCAGCCGTATGCCGGTGCGCGAAGCCCTGCGTCAGCTCGAAGCACAGGCGCTGCTCAACGTGGTCGCCCATAAAGGCGCGGTTGTCGCGCCGCTGATTCAAGGCGACGCTGCGGAAACCTATGCCCTGCGGATACTGTTGGAGTCCGAGGCGCTGCGCATGTCGGTGCCGCTGTTGGAGATTGCTGACCTCGAACAGGCCGCCCGTTATATCGATGAGCTGGAAACCGAACACGACTACAGCGAAATCGGCCGGTTCAATCGCCTGTTCCACATGTCGCTGTACAGCAAGGCACCCAATAAGCGCCTGCTGAAACTGGTGGAAGATGGCTTGAACGAGGAAGAACGCTTCCTGCGCTTCAATCTGGAAGCAATGGGCCTGGGTAAATTGTCCCAGGAAGACCACCGGGCCATGTTGCATGCTGCCCAAGAGCGGGATGTCGACAGTTCGGTGAAGTTGCTGGTTCATCACCTCAATCGTGGCGTCGAGGTCATCACCCGTTACCTCGCCAGCCCTGAAGCCCAAAGTCGAAAACTCTCCAAGTAAAACAGTGATGAGGGAGCTTGCTCCCTTTCCGTCATGCCGCGCCCAGCCCGCTTGAAACCGAACGATCCACTTACAAATTTCCCATCCCCTTATGCCCTCTCCGATTCCCGAATTCGGTGATAGCGGCTGTCTTGAATTACGCTCACTCCTGGGGTGCCGACAACCCATGAACGGGGCGACGCATCGCAATTAAGCAGCAGCCCCCCGCACCAGGAACCTACGGAAGGAGCCTTGCCACGGGAACAGGAGAGTCGGCGCTATTCCCGGCGAACTTCCCCCTCATATCACTTCAACGATTTAACCCAAAAAGTTGCTTCGAGTGAGGCATTCACTCTTTATTAAAATTCTGACTTTTAAAAGACGGAAGGAGCAACTACGACCAAATAAAACTTATTCAAAAAGTCTTATAGAAACTTGCCGCGCCCGAAAAAGTTGAACTTTCAAATATCTGAAAAATAACTTGCCCGACACTTAATTTGTGTACTAGTTTTTCCAGGCCGACATATGGCGCCGGCTGAGAAGCCACAGCAGCAGCCCTTACAGCACCTTAACAAAATCATTCAGATTGAGGCATTCGCTCGCCACAAGAAAACTTTTACCAACAATAAAGAGTGACCACTCCTTCATACCAGACAACTAAAGGCTCGCCGATGAAACCAACCAAAGAGCATCTTGAACAAAAAAAATCGCAACTGAGTGCGCACCCGATATTCTCCGAAATACACTCACTTCCAGTATTGCGGCGTTTTATGGAAACCCATGTTTTTGCGGTTTGGGATTTCATGTCGCTGACCAAACGACTGCAACAGGAGCTGACCTGTACGCAATTGCCCTGGCTCCCGCCACGCGACCCGCAGGCGGCACGATTGATCAACGAGATCGTACTGGGCGAAGAGTCCGATGACCGCCCCGCTCAAGGCCACTACAGCCATTTCGAGTTGTACCTGGATGCCATGCGCGAAGTCGGCGCGAGTACGACCGCCGTCGAGCGGTTTGTGGCGCTGCAGCAGGAAGGCGTGAGCTATGACGTAGCGTTGCAAAGTATCAAGGTGAACCCGGCTGCTGCGCGGTTCGTGCGCCATACGCTGCACACCGCCTTGCATGCGCCTGGCCACAGTGTCGCAGCGGCATTTCTGCATGGCCGCGAGAGTGTGATTCCACAAATGTTCCAGCGCATCCTCGACGACTGGGGTATCGGTATCGAACAAGCCCCGACATTTCGCTACTACCTGGAGCGCCACATCGAGGTCGACGCTGAAGACCACGGCCCCGCTGCAGAACGACTGCTCGCGCGACTGGTCGACAGCGACCCGCAACGCGAAGCAGACGTGTACGCCAGCGCCATCGCCGCCGTAGACAGTCGCATCGCTCTGTGGGACGGCTTGCGCCTGAGCATGAACGAGCCTCTGGCGGAGGTGAACCCATGAACGCCGCCGACTATCTGTCGTTCGCCGATGCCTGGGAGAGCCGCGCCACCATCCGCACACGCCCGCGTCGCCTGCTGGAGAACGACGACAGGCTGATTTATCCGCTGAGCCGGCAACCGCTGGTTCTCAGCCAGACGTTTGTGCGCGAGTGCCCGGAGCAGCGCGACTTCGCCCTGGTGCAGACGCTCTACAAATTCATCAATGACGTGGTGATCTTCGAAACGGAAATCGTCGACAAGACCGCCCGTAGCATTGCCAAGAATCGCTTCGCCATGGCATTCCCGTTCGCCTGTCGCTACGACGCCATGACGGTGGTGGTCGATGAGGATTACCACGCGTTGGTCGCCATGGATTTCATGCAGCAGGCCATCGCCATGACTGGCATCACACCCATCGGGCTGCCTGAAGAAATCGAGTTGAGCCGGGCGATCCCGGCAGCCATCGCTATGGCACCGGAACACCTGCGCAGCGCTGTGGAGCTGATCTGCGTGGCGATTGCCGAAAACACCGTGACCGGTGACGTTGCCGCGTTCGCCAAGGACGATACCGTCAAGCAGTCGATCAAGGGCTTGATGGCCGACCACTTGCTCGACGAGGGCCGGCACTCCGGATTCTGGTCGCGGATGGTGCGCATCTACTGGCACACCGCAAGCGCAGACGACCGAGAGTGCATCGCGCGAATCCTCCCGGTGTTCATCGGCCACTACCTGACCAACGACATCCAGAAGGCCTTTGACTTCCAACTGATCGACGCTTTGCAGATCAGCGATGCCGCGCGCCAATCCCTCAAGAATGAGGTGTCCGGCCTGGCCTTCCCGATCAATCGCCATCACCCGCTGGTCGCCAACATCGTGCGGTTTTTCCGCAGCAGTTCGCTGCTCGATTCGCCGTGCGTGCAAAGCGCCTTGAGTGACTATTTGCTTTGACGAGGAACCTGTCATGAGACGTCTCGAAATTCTGCTTGCCGGCCACAGCCAGGCCCTGACCGACCTGGCGCTGGAACTCGAACAACACGGTCATGCACTGACACGGGTAACGACATTCGATGCACCCGTGCCGGAGCATCTGGATCTGATGATCGATGATGCCAGCCTGAACCCGCTTGTTTTCAGTCCTGCACCGCGCCTGACGCTGCAACTGGGCATCGGCCCTTCGGCAGCTTCAGGATTATCGCCGCTGGATCTGTTATTCACCGTTGATGCGACTTTGTTCAGTCGCGTGCCGATTGCCGATGAACCCTCGGGCAATGGTCAGGCACTGCGTCTGCGCGCAATCAAGGAACTGGTGGATCACGTCGCCCTGCTGGTCAGTCGCTACTCCCGCGACGCTGAGTATTTCCTGCTTGCACAACCGGCCATTTGCCCTCACTTCGCAACGTTCGAAAACCTGCTGTATCTCGACAGCCTCGCTTACATCCATCGCCGTAATGCAACCGCTGCAGCATGGCTGCTGGAGCTCGCCGAAATACCGATGATCGAACGGCTTGAACAGCGTTTCATTCAGAGTGCCGACAGGCCTGCGTTGACCGTTGCCGGGACCACCCTCGACTATCGCCAGTTGCACACCCTGAGCCGTGCTATCGAGCAGCGATTGCAGCCCTTGCTCAGCCAGCATGAAGCCCCGTTGGTGGTGGGAATCTGCCTGCCGAAATGCAGCGCGTTGTACGCAGGGATCCTGGCGATTCTGGGCAGCGGCGCGGTGTATTTACCCCTGGAACCAAGCCATCCGCTGCAACGTCAGCGGTTCATCCTGTCAAATGCCGGCGCGGTGTTACTCCTGCATGACGGTCGGCAGCCGCTTGCCGCGCAAATGCCGGGATTCGATATCACTTCGATCGATGCCAGCGACGTCAATCTTGAGCAACCGTTGATGCGTCAACGTCCAGCGCTTGAGGCGCCGTGCATGGCCCTCTACACATCGGGAACCACCGGCCAGCCCAAAGGCGTGTTGCTCAGCCAGGCCAATCTTGCTCACTTCACCGCATGGTATGCCGACTATGTGCAGCTGACCGAAGCGAGTCGGGTTCTGCAATTTTCCTCAGTGAGCTTTGACTCATCGCTGATCGATATTTTCCCGACGCTGCTGCAGGGTGCCGAATTGATCGTGCCTGCTGAAGACCAGCGCCGCGATCCGCTGCAACTGGTGGAGCTGATCCGTCTTCGGCAACTGAGCCACGCCTTTTTGCCACCAGCGCTGCTGAGCATTCTGCCGCTGGAGTCATTGCACAACCTCGAACACGTGATGACGGGTGGTGATGTCTGCGAGCCGTGGGTGATCCAGCAACTGACTCGCCAAGGCAATCTCCACAACCTCTATGGCCCCACCGAAGCCACCGTGCTGATTACTGCGCGGCAGTTGCAAAGGGATGACAACAACCGGACCCTCGGCGATCCGATCGCCAACAGTCAGGTGCTGATCCTCGATGATGATTTGCAACCGGTGACAGAGCATGCCGTCGGTGAGTTGTACATCGCAGGGCCCGGTGTGTGCCTGGGTTATCTGAACAACCCGCAGCAGACCGCCGAACGCTATCTGACCCTGACGTTGCCTGATGGCCAGCACTTGCGTGTCTATCGCACCGGGGACATGGCGAAGTGGACGAACGAAGGGATCGAGCTGTGCGGACGGCGCGACAATCAGGTAAAGATTCGCGGTTTCCGAGTCGAGCCTGAAGAGATCGAACGCTGCCTGCGCGACAGCCAGTTGTACCGCCAAGTGGCGGTGGTGATCGACAGCCATCGTCGAATCCTGGCCTTCCTTGCACAGCCTCAAGAACACCATGGCGGTATGGCGCGCGATGCGCTGAAGGCTCACGCCATGCAGTATCTGCCGGAGTACATGCAGCCGGTGGCGTGGACCGAACTGGCGGGCATGCCGTACGCCAGCAACGGTAAGGTCGATCGCAAAGAGCTGCTGGCGCTGCCGGTCAGTGTCAGCGAAAACACCCCGCGACGCCTGCCGGTCAATGCCGATGAAGCGCTGCTGCTGGAGATCTGGGCCGATCTGCTGGAGTTGCCGGCCGGCGATATTTCCACCGATGAAAGCTTCTTCAATCTGGGAGGTCACTCCATCCTGTTGTCGCGCATGCTCCTGCGTTTGCGCGAAGAATTCGGTCGCAGCATATCGATCAACCGCTTCATCGAACTGCCTACCATCACCAAGCTTGCGACACTGGTGCGGGGTTCAGGCCGTGAAGAAGTATTGAGCGACCAAGCCTTGGCCGATGCCTCTCGCGAACTGCATGTGCAGCCATTGCCCATCAGCCGTCTGGGCGATGTACACAAAGTCATCGTCACCGGCGCCAACAGTTTCGTCGGGGTGCACATCGTCGAAGCGCTGTTGGGGTGGGGCGCCAGTGAAGTCGCTTGTCTGGTCCGCGACGGCAACGGGCAAACGGCGGCTGAGCGGTTTGCTCAGGCGTTGCGTGAGAACCGCCTGGAGCATCTGGACCTGAGTCGGGTGCGAGTGTACGCGGCAGATATCACCCAGCCAGGCCTGGGGCTGGCCGACGAGGTCTACCTGCGCCTGGATCGAGAGTTCGGCGCCTTGGTGCACAACGCCGCCAACGTCAATCACGTACTCGATTACCAATCGCTGGCGCGGGACAACGTCGAGCCGATTTTCGAATGCCTGCGGCTTTGCGAAGGACACAGCAAAAAGATCTTCAACTTCGTCTCGACGCTCTCGGCTTCCAGCGCGGTTTCCGCAGATGGCAAGGTACTGGAGCTGCCCGCCGCGCAGACTCCACCCATCTACATCAAGAACGGCTACAACCTGTCCAAATGGGTCGGCGAGCGGATCCTGCAACGGGCGCGGGAGCGCGGTGTGCAAGTCAATATCTATCGCCCCGGCAACATCAGCTTCAACAGCCTTACAGGCGTCTGCCAGCCACACAAGAACCGTTTGATGTTGATGCTCAAAGGCTCGATCCAACTGGGCCAGGTGCCGGAGTTCGCGCTGAATTTCGATCTGATGCCGGTGGACTTCCTCGCCCGCTTCATCGCCTTCCATGCCAGCCGCTATCAGTCGGAAAAAGCGGTGTTCAACCTGCACAACCCCGAGCCCCTGAGCTGGGACCGATACGTGGCGTCGTTTCGTGAAGCCGGGCAGGAATTTTCATTGGTCAGCGTTGCAGACTGGCAGCAGCAACTGGCTCGGGTCGACAGCGATAACGCGCTGTTCGGCGTGCTCGGCTTCTACCTCAACGGCTTTGAAGAAGACATCGGCGACATCTCGATGATCGGTCACGACAACGCCCAGGCCGGTGTGTGGCAGATGGGCGCGTGTTATCCGGAAAAGACCACGGCGCTGCTGCGCCGTGGCTGCGACTACCTCAAGGAAATCAATTTCATCTGAGTCATCCCAACCCGCACGGAGCAAAACCATGAGCACTCTGCAACCCGATACCCTGATCCAAAATCCACAAGGCTGCCACGTTGTATCCTCGGTGGAAATCCCTGCCGAGGCCGCACGGGTCTGGGCCGTTGTCGGCAACTTTGCCGGCTTCGACCGATTCATACCTGCGCTGTCGCACATTGAAATGACGGGTGAGGGAGTGGCTTCCCTGCGCAAAAAGCACTTCAGGGACGGCAACCTTGTCGTCGAGCAACTCAACTCCCACGACGATCACACGATGAGCATGACCTGGACCACGATCTACAACACCCTGGGTGTGGCCAATCTGTGGGCGGCGATGCAGGTGACTCCCATTGATTCAGGCAAATCCGTTGCGACCTGGACGATCATCGCCGAACCGGCGCAGGGAGGTGCTGGCGCGATGCCGGGGTTCCAGGCGTTCGTCCAGGGCTTTGCCGATGATGCGATGAACAATGTGTTGAAGTTATTTGTATAAGGCTTTTGTTTTGCGGTGACCGCCAACGGCTTTTGGCTGCCCTGAAACGACAAAACCCCTGTCTGCGTTAGCAGACAGGGGTTTTGGATTTGAATCTTGACGATGACCTACTCTCACATGGGGAAACCCCACACTACCATCGGCGAT
>NZ_RCOE01000036.1:0-2623 GCF_004321495.1 Pseudomonas sp. Sample_10 | reverse complement strand
AGCTCCCACAGTGATTTGCGGTGTGGTTATTCGATGAAGGTCACAACGCCATCTTTCAGCGACTTGACGCGCGCCAGCGATTCCACGCGATAGCCCTGAGAATCCAACTCGGCACGCCCACCCTGGAACGATTTCTCGATCACGATGCCCAGGCCGGCTACGGTCGCGCCAGCCTGCTTGATGATCGAGATCAGCGCCTGGGATGCCTTACCGTTGGCCAGAAAGTCATCGATGATCAGCACGCGGTCGCTGCTGGTCAGGTGGCGCGGGGAGATCGCCACGGTGCTTTCGGTCTGCTTGGTGAACGAGTAGACGGTCGCCGACAGCAGGTTTTCGGTCAGGGTCAGGGACTGGTGCTTGCGGGCGAAAATCACCGGTACACCGAGGTTCAGGCCGGTCATGATCGCCGGTGCAATGCCCGAGGCTTCGATGGTGACGATCTTGGTGATGCCCGAGTCCTTGAACAGCGAGGCGAACTCGTCGCCGATCAGCTTCATCAGGGCCGGGTCGATCTGGTGGTTCAGAAAGGCGTCGACTTTCAGGACCTGGTCGGAAAGCACGATGCCTTGTTCACGAATTTTCTGGTGCAGTGCTTCCATGAAGCTGTCCTCTGTTGGCGCCTTTTGCGCCGAAGGTGTCAATAAAAGTGTCAATTCTAGCGCTTTAACATCGCGCGTATATCCGCCAATGCGTTGTTTCCGCGCACGGCTTTGACTTCGGTCGGGGTATCGTCGTTGCCTTCCCAGGCGAGGTCGTCCGGTGGCAACTCATCGAGGAAGCGGCTCGGCGCGCAATCGATGATCTCGCCGTACTGCTTGCGCTTGGCAGCGAAGGTAAAGGCCAGGGTCTGGCGCGCGCGGGTGATGCCCACGTAGGCCAGGCGGCGTTCTTCTTCGATGGTATCGGCTTCGATACTGGAGCGGTGCGGGAGGATTTCCTCTTCCATGCCCATGATGAACACGTAGGGGAATTCCAGGCCCTTGGAGGCGTGCAAGGTCATCATCTGCACGCCTTCGGCGCCGTCTTCTTCTTCCTGCTGACGCTCGAGCATGTCGCGCAAGACCAGTTTGCCGATGGCGTCCTCGACGGTCATCTCGCCTTCTTCGTCCTTCTCCAGGGTGTTTTTCAACGCCTCGATCAGGAACCAGACGTTGCCCATGCGGTAGTCGGCGGCCTTGTCGCTGGAGCTGTTGGTGCGCAGCCAGTTCTCGTAGTCGATGTCCATGACCATGCTGCGCAGCGCCGAGATCGGATCTTCGCCGGCACACTGCTCGCGGACCCTGTCCATGAAGCGCTTGAAACGCGACAGGCGATCGGTGAAGCGGCTGTCCAGGTGCTCACCCAGGCCGATTTCGTCGGTGGCGGCGTACATCGAGATCTTGCGCTCGGTCGCATAGTTGCCGAGTTTTTCCAGGGTGGTCGAGCCGATCTCGCGGCGCGGCACGTTGATTACCCGCAGGAAGGCGTTGTCGTCGTCCGGGTTCACGATCAGGCGGAAGTAGGCCATCAGGTCCTTCACTTCCTGACGTCCGAAAAAGCTGTTGCCACCCGACAAACGATACGGCACCTGATGGTGCTGCAATTTCAGCTCGATCAACTTGGCCTGGTAGTTGCCGCGATAAAGGATCGCGAAATCGCTGTACGGACGGTCGGTGCGCAAGTGCAGGCTGAGGATTTCCATGGCCACGCGCTCGGCTTCGGCGTCCTCGTTGCGGCAGCGGATCACGCGGATCTCGTCGCCGTGGCCCATTTCACTCCACAGCTGCTTTTCAAATTCGTGCGGGTTGTTCGAAATCAGCACGTTGGCGCAGCGCAGGATGCGGCTGGTGGAGCGGTAGTTCTGCTCCAGCATCACCACTTTCAAGGACGGGTAGTCCTCCTTGAGCAGCATCAGGTTTTCCGGGCGAGCGCCGCGCCAGGCGTAGATCGACTGGTCGTCGTCGCCCACCACGGTGAACTGGTTGCGTTTGCCGATCAGCAACTTCACCAGCAGATACTGGCTGGCGTTGGTGTCCTGATATTCGTCCACCAGCAGGTAGCGGACCTTGTTCTGCCATTTTTCAAGAATGTCGGCGTGGTCCTGGAACAGCTTGACCGGCAGCAGGATCAGGTCGTCGAAGTCCACCGCGTTGAACGCCTTGAGCGTGCGCTGGTAGTGGGTGTAGACGATGGCAGCGGTCTGCTCTTTGGGGTTACGCGCGTTTTCCAGGGCCTGGGCCGGCAGGATCAGGTCGTTTTTCCAGGCGCCGATCATGTTCTTGATCTCGTCGACACCGTCGTCGCCCGAGTATTCCTTCTGCATGATGTCGGTCATCAGGGCTTTGACGTCGGTCTCGTCGAAGATCGAGAAACCGGGTTTGTAGCCCAGCCGCACGTGTTCCTTGCGGATGATGTTCAGGCCCAGGTTGTGGAAGGTGCAGACCGTCAGCCCGCGACCTTCACCGGCACGCAGCAGGGTGCCGACCCGTTCCTTCATCTCGCGGGCGGCCTTGTTGGTAAAGGTCATGGCGACGATGTACTGGGCGCGGATGCCGCAGTTCTGGATCAGGTGCGCGATTTTGCGCGTGATCACGCTGGTCTTGCCGGAGCCTGCACCGGCGAGCACCAAAAGAGGGCCGCCGAC
>NZ_RCOE01000090.1:0-16757 GCF_004321495.1 Pseudomonas sp. Sample_10 | reverse complement strand
CTGACCATGCTGCTGCCACACGGTTATGAAGGTCAGGGGCCGGAGCACTCCTCGGCTCGTCTGGAGCGTTACCTGCAGCTGTGCGCCGAGCACAATATTCAGGTAGCCGTGCCGACTACGCCGGCCCAGATCTACCACTTGCTGCGTCGTCAGGTGATTCGCCCGCTGCGCAAGCCGTTGATCGTTCTGACTCCGAAGTCGCTGCTGCGTCACAAGCTGGCCGTATCGACCCTGGAAGATCTGGCCGAAGGTTCGTTCCAGACCGTTATCCCGGAAATCGATGCACTGGACCCGAAAAAGGTCGAGCGCGTTGTTCTGTGTAGCGGCAAGGTCTACTACGACCTGCTGGAAAAACGCCGTGCCGAAGGCCGTGACGATATCGCCATCGTGCGTATCGAGCAGCTGTACCCATTCCCTGAGGATGACTTGAAAGAAGTCCTGGCTCCTTACACCAACGCCAAGCATGCCGTTTGGTGTCAGGAAGAGCCGATGAACCAGGGTGCGTGGTACTGCAGCCAACACCACATGCGTCGCAGCATCAGCAACCTCAACAAATCTCTCGTACTTGAGTACGCGGGCCGTGAGGCTTCTGCTGCACCGGCATGCGGTTACGCATCGATGCACGCCGAGCAGCAGGAACAATTGCTGCAAGCGGCCTTTACTGTTTAACGCCTTCGCGCACCTGAAACCGAATTTAAGGACCCACAGATAATGGCTATCGAAATCAAAGCCCCCACTTTCCCGGAATCGGTTGCCGATGGCACCGTTGCCACCTGGCACAAACAACCGGGCGACGCTGTAAAGCGTGACGACCTGATCGTCGACATCGAAACCGACAAGGTTGTGCTGGAAGTGTTGGCCACTGCTGACGGCGTGCTGGGCGCTATCGTCAAGAACGAAGGCGACACTGTTCTGTCCGACGAAGTGCTGGGCTCCATCGAGGCGGGCGGCGCTGCTGCTGCCCCGGCTGCCGCTGCTGCTCCGGCCGCCGCACAAGCCGCTGCTCCAGCTGCCGAAGGCGAAGACGATCCAGTCGCTGCTCCTGCTGCTCGCAAGCTGGCTGAAGAAAACGGCATCAACATCGCTTCCGTTGCCGGTACTGGCAAAGGCGGTCGTGTGACCAAGGAAGACGTGGTTGCAGCTGTTGCTGCCAAGAAAGCCGCTCCGGCTGCCGCGCCTGCCAAGGCTGCTGCTCCTTCGGCTGCCGCTCCTGTGTTCGCCGCTGGCGACCGCATCGAGAAGCGCGTGCCGATGACCCGCGTTCGTGCCACCGTGGCCAAGCGTCTGGTTGAAGCTCAGTCGAACATGGCGATGCTGACCACTTTCAACGAAGTCGACATGACCGAAGTCATGGCCCTGCGTTCGAAGTACAAGGATCTGTTCGAGAAGTCCCACAACGGCGTGCGCCTGGGCTTCATGTCGTTCTTCGTGAAAGCGGCCACCGAAGCGCTGAAACGCTTCCCGGCTGTCAACGCTTCGATCGATGGCGGCGACATCGTTTACCACGGCTACGCTGACGTCGGCGTTGCAGTTTCCAGCGATCGCGGCCTGGTTGTACCGGTTCTGCGCAACGCCGAACTGATGAGCCTGGCTGAAATCGAAGGCGGCATCGCCACCTTCGGCAAGAAAGCCCGTGACGGCAAACTGTCGATGGACGAAATGACCGGTGGTACTTTCACCATCACCAACGGTGGTACTTTCGGTTCGATGATGTCGACCCCGATCGTCAACCCGCCACAAGCGGCCATCCTGGGCATGCACAACATTCTGCAGCGTCCTATGGCAATCAACGGTCAAGTCGTTATCCGTCCGATGATGTACCTGGCTCTGTCCTACGATCACCGTCTGATCGATGGCAAAGAAGCTGTGACCTTCCTGGTGACCATCAAGAACCTGCTGGAAGATCCGGCTCGTCTGTTGCTGGATATCTGATAGAAGCAGCCATGAGCTGCAAGCTCGAGCTGTCGGAAAACCCGCAGCTTGGCTTGCAGCTTGCGGCTTGAAGCTTTTCGCTAAAGAGGATTTTTTGAATGTCGCAGAAATTTGACGTAGTAGTGATCGGCGCTGGCCCTGGCGGCTATGTGGCTGCCATCAAGGCCGCCCAACTCGGCCTCAGCACTGCCTGCATCGAGAAGTACACCGACAAGGAAGGCAAACTCGCGCTGGGCGGTACCTGCCTGAACGTCGGCTGCATTCCATCCAAGGCCCTGCTGGATAGCTCGTGGAAGTACAAGGAAGCCAAAGAAGGCTTCGCGATCCACGGTATCAATCACGCTGGCGTGACCATGGACGTGCCAGCAATGGTCGGCCGCAAGGCCACCATTGTCAAAGGCCTGACCTCTGGCGTTGCGACCCTGTTCAAAGCCAACGGTGTGACTTCGATTGAAGGTCACGGCAAGCTGCTGGCCGGCAAGAAAGTCGAAGTCACCAAGCCTGATGGCTCGGTAGAAATCATCGAAGCCGAGAACGTGATCCTGGCTCCAGGTTCGCGCCCGATCGACATTCCGCCAGCTCCGGTTGACCAGAATGTGATCGTCGACTCCACCGGCGCCCTGGAATTCCAATCCGTACCTAAGCGTCTGGGCGTGATCGGCGCCGGCGTTATCGGTCTGGAACTGGGTTCGGTCTGGTCGCGTCTGGGTGCAGAAGTGACTGTCCTGGAAGCCCTGGACACCTTCCTGATGGCAGCGGACACCGCTGTTTCCAAGGAAGCGCTGAAAACCCTGACCAAACAGGGCCTGGACATCAAGCTGGGTGCTCGCGTGACCGGTTCGAAAGTCAACGGCGACGAAGTCGTTGTGAACTACACCGATGCCAACGGCGAACAGAACATCACTTTCGACAAGCTGATCGTAGCCGTTGGTCGCCGTCCGGTGACCACTGATCTGCTGGCTGCCGACTGCGGCGTGACCCTGGACGAGCGCGGTTTCGTGCACGTTGATGATCATTGCGCTACCACTGTACCGGGCGTTTACGCCATCGGTGACGTGGTTCGCGGCATGATGCTGGCGCACAAGGCGTCCGAAGAAGGCATCATGGTTGTCGAGCGCATCAAGGGCCACAAGGCCCAGATGAACTATGATTTGATCCCTTCGGTTATTTATACTCACCCGGAAATCGCGTGGGTCGGTAAAACCGAGCAGGCCTTGAAAGCTGAAGGCGTTGAAGTTAACGTCGGCACCTTCCCGTTCGCAGCCTCCGGCCGTGCCATGGCTGCCAACGATACCGGTGGTTTCGTCAAGGTCATCGCCGATGCCAAGACCGACCGCGTATTGGGCGTGCACGTGATTGGCCCGAGCGCTGCAGAACTGGTTCAGCAGGGCGCGATCGGTATGGAATTCGGCACCAGCGCTGAAGACCTGGGCATGATGGTTTTCTCCCATCCGACCCTGTCTGAAGCCTTGCACGAAGCTGCTTTGGCAGTGAATGGCGGCGCCATCCACATCGCCAACCGCAAGAAGCGTTAAGACAATAAGAAACCACGGCGGTTTGGCCCGTCGTGAGCCTTGCATGCAAGACTCACCGCGGAATATCCGCTGGACGCAGTCTTGCATAGCTGCACCGGGTATCCGGAAGGCTATGCAAGCAGCAGTCACAGGTGGTGCGGCACTTGAATGAGTGCAGCACCGAATGCGCAGTACCTAACGAAGACGGTAATAAGCATGAATCTTCACGAGTATCAGGGTAAGCAGCTGTTCGCTGAGTACGGCCTGCCAGTTTCCACCGGTTACGCGGTAGACACCCCGGAAGCAGCAGCAGAAGCTTGCGACAAAATCGGCGGCAGCGAGTGGGTTGTCAAAGCCCAGGTCCACGCCGGTGGTCGCGGTAAAGCGGGCGGCGTAAAGCTGGTTCGCAGCAAAGAAGACGCCAAAGCCTTCGCACAGCAGTGGCTGGGCAAGCGTCTGGTGACTTACCAGACTGACGCCAATGGTCAGCCAGTCACCAAGATCCTGGTTGAATCGTGCACTGATATCGCTAAAGAGCTGTACCTGGGCGCTGTCGTTGACCGTTCGAGCCGTCGTATCGTGTTCATGGCTTCCACCGAAGGTGGCGTGGACATCGAGAAAATCGCTCACGACACTCCAGAAAAAATTCTGAAAGCCACTATCGATCCACTGGTTGGCGCTCAGCCATTCCAGGGTCGCGAGCTGGCATTCCAGCTGGGTCTGGAAGGTAAGCAAGTTGCTCAGTTCGCCAAGATCTTCGTAGGTCTGGCCAAGCTGTTCAAGGATCACGACCTGGCCCTGCTGGAAGTGAACCCGCTGGTGATCAAGGCTGACGGCGATCTGCACTGCCTGGACGCCAAGATCAACATCGACGCCAACGCCATGTACCGTCAGCCTAAGCTGAAGACTTTCCACGATCCGTCGCAAGACGATCCGCGCGAAGCGCACGCTGCCAAGTTCGAACTGAACTACGTAGCCCTGGAAGGCAACATCGGCTGCATGGTCAACGGTGCCGGTCTGGCCATGGGTACCATGGACATCGTCAACCTGCATGGCGGCAAGCCAGCCAACTTCCTCGACGTGGGCGGCGGTGCTACCAAAGAGCGCGTTACCGAAGCGTTCAAGATCATCCTGTCCGACACTAACGTCGCTGCAGTACTGGTCAACATCTTCGGCGGCATCGTTCGTTGCGACATGATTGCCGAAGGCATCATCGGTGCAGTGAAAGAAGTCGGCGTGAAAATCCCGGTTGTTGTTCGCCTTGAAGGCAACAACGCTGAGCTGGGCGCTAAAGTACTGGCAGAAAGCGGTTTGAACATCATCGCTGCTACCAGCCTGACCGACGCTGCTCAACAAGTTGTCAAAGCTGCGGAGGGCAAATAATGAGCGTCCTGATCAATAAAGACACCAAAGTTATCTGCCAGGGTATTACCGGTTCGCAAGGTAGTTTCCACACCCAGCAAGCCATCGAGTACGGCACCAAGATGGTTGGTGGTGTAACTCCAGGCAAAGGCGGCACCGAGCACCTGGGTCTGCCAGTGTTCAACACCGTGAAAGACGCTGTAGCTGCCACTGGCGCCACCGCCAGCGTGATCTACGTTCCGGCTCCTTTCTGCAAAGACTCGATCCTGGAAGCTGCCTTCGGCGGCATCAAGCTGATCGTGTGCATCACCGAAGGCATTCCTACCCTGGACATGCTGGACGCTAAAGTTAAGTGCGACGAGCTGGGCGTAGTCCTGATCGGCCCTAACTGCCCAGGCGTGATCACTCCAGGCGAATGCAAGATCGGCATCATGCCAGGTCACATTCACTTGCCAGGCAAGGTCGGTATCGTTTCGCGTTCCGGCACCCTGACCTACGAAGCTGTGAAGCAGACCACTGACGCCGGTTTCGGTCAGTCGACTTGCGTCGGCATCGGCGGTGACCCGATCCCGGGTTCGAACTTCATCGACATCCTGAAGCTGTTCCAGGAAGACCCGAAGACCGAAGCGATCGTGATGATCGGTGAGATCGGCGGTTCGGCTGAAGAAGAAGCGGCTGCCTACATCAAGGCACACGTGACCAAGCCGGTTGTTTCCTACATCGCTGGTGTGACTGCTCCTCCGGGCAAGCGCATGGGCCATGCTGGCGCAATCATCTCTGGCGGCAAAGGCACTGCAGACGAGAAATTCGCTGCGCTGCAAGACGCAGGCGTTAAAACCGTGCGTTCGCTGGCAGACATCGGCAAGGCTCTGGCCGAGCTGACTGGTTGGGCTGTCAAGTAAGCCTCGCGCTTAGCTGACGCTTTACCAAACAAAGGCCACCTTCGGGTGGCCTTTGTCGTTTCCGGGATTAGAGATATTCGCAGGCCTTTTGTGGCGAGGGCGCTTGCTCCCGCTGGGCCGCGAAGCGGCCCCTAAACCTGCAAATATCATTGTTCCAGACCCACCTTATTGCCTGCCTCTTGCGTCTGCTTTGCAGCCGAGCGGGAGCAATCTCCCTCGCCACAGAGATCGGTTGTGAAATTTAGATATGTAAACGCGACATTGAAGTGTCGCGTATCGGAATGTTCGCCCTCTATCAGTGCGTTTTTCAGCCAAATTCGTTAGGCTACGCGCCATTTTTGCGTCCGCGGCCCACAAGGCAGCAACGCGCTAAAAGGGTCGGTCTTATACGGACTGACAGCATTTCCCTCACCCATAGGGAAATCCATCTCTAAATTCCGATTCAGTAGTGTGGTATTTCCTTAATGAAAGTGTTGAAAGGCCAGGACATCCTGGCACTTGGTTTTATGACGTTTGCCCTGTTCGTCGGGGCTGGCAACATCATCTTCCCGCCTATCGTCGGCTTGCAGTCTGGACCTCATGTCTGGATGGCGGCGCTGGGCTTTCTGGTCACGGCGGTCGGCCTGCCGGTGATCACGGTTGTGGCGCTGGCCAAGGTGGGCGGCGCGATGGACGCGCTGAGCAGCCCGATCGGTAAAGTCGCCGGTGGTCTGCTGGCAGCGGCTTGCTACCTCGCGGTCGGTCCGTTGTTCGCGACGCCGCGTACGGCCACCGTATCTTTCGAAGTGGGCCTGGCGCCATTGACCGGTGAGAGTCCGTTGGCGCTGTTCCTCTATAGCTCGGTGTACTTCCTGCTGGTGTTCTTCATCTCGCTGTATCCGGGACGTTTGCTCGACACTGTTGGGCGCTTCCTTGCGCCGCTGAAAATCATCGCCCTGGCCGTGCTGGGCATTGCCGCGTTCGCCTTGCCAGCCGGTGACATCGGTCACGCAACCCCTGAATACGTTGCAGCACCGTTCTCCCAAGGCTTCATCAATGGTTACCTGACCATGGATACCTTGGGTGCCCTGGTATTCGGTATCGTCATCGTCAACGCGATCCGCTCCCGCGGTGTCGAATCGCCAGCGCTGATCACTCGTTACGCGATCATCGCCGGGCTGATTGCCGGTGTAGGTCTGGCACTGGTTTACGTCAGCCTGTTCCGCCTCGGTTCGGGTAGCCACGAAGTAGCCGCCGGCGCGACCAATGGCGCGGCGGTATTGCACGCCTACGTGCAGCACACGTTCGGTTCGTTGGGCAGTGGCTTCCTTGCAGTGTTGATCTCCCTGGCGTGCCTGGTGACGGCGGTCGGTCTGACCTGTGCCTGCGCCGAGTACTTCAGTCGTGTGGTGCCGCTGTCCTACAAGACGCTGGTGATCATTCTTGCCGCCTTCTCGCTGCTGGTGTCCAACCTGGGCCTGACCAAGCTGATTGCGTTCTCGATCCCGGTGCTTACCGCGATCTATCCGCCGTGCATCGTTCTGGTGGCGCTGAGCTTCTGCAAGGATTTCTGGCATGAGCAGGGTCGCATCCTCGGCCCGGTCATGCTGGTGTCGTTCATCTTCGGCATGATTGACGCCCTCAAGGGTGCTGGTCTGGCAGACTGGATGCCGAGTCAAATGGCGCATCTGCCACTGAGCGAGCAGGGACTGGCCTGGCTGGTGCCGTCGGTGATGACCCTGGTGGTCGCCGTGGTTTGCGACCGTCTGTTGGGCAAGCGCGAAGAAGCGCTGGCGTAAGCATTGCCGACCCGTCACAAGCGGGCTGACAGGCAGAAACAGAAATGCCCCGTATCAATCGATACGGGGCATTTTTTTATGGGTTTGAGGCAGTGTCTTTTTCCCTGAGCTAACGTCGAAGCACTACCTGTGCAGGAGCGAGGCTTGCCTGCGAATGCGGTATGTCAGTCGATGTATCGGTTGATTGTTCTATCGCTTTCGCGGGCAAGCCTCGCTCTTACAGGTTTCACCGTCGCCACCGTCTCACAGGGAATTGCATGTCCTTCATTCACGCCAACCTGATCCACATTCTTGCCGCCATTTGGTTTGTCATCTGCTGGGGCGGTTACACACGTTATGCCACCTGGAAGGGCCGTGACACGGCGTGCCTGGCCAGCGTTCTGCACCTCTATCGCGAAGACTGGATGCGCCGCATGCTGCTGCGCGACAACCGCATCGCCGACGCCAGCGTGATCGGCAATCTGGAGCGCAACGCCTCGTTCTTCGCCTCCAGCACGTTGATTATCCTGGCGGGTATTCTCACCGTGCTCGGCGCATCGGAGCGAGCGGTCTCGCTGTTGGCAGATATCCCGATGGTGCAACAGGCCTCCCAGGGCATGTCGGAGATCAAGTTGCTGTGTCTGGCGCTGGTGTTTGTCTATGCATTCTTTACCTTTAGCTGGTGCATGCGTCAGTACAACTTCGCAGCCATTCTGGTCGGCTCGGCCCCCATGGTCGGTGAGCGCCATGTGTCCGAACAGGAGCGCAAGGCCTTTGCCGCTCGCGCGGCGCGCGTCATCTCAATGGCCGCCAACCAGTTCAACTTCGGTCTGCGCTCCTACTACTTCGGCATGACCATGCTCGCCTGGTTCGTCAGCCCGTGGTTGTTCATGCTGATGAGTGCCGGTGTGGTGTTCGTGTTGTATCGCCGCGAGTTCCACTCCGACGTTCTTGACGTGATGGTCTATACCCCTACAGAGGCACCAATGCCCGAGGTGAATAAAGAGGCTGCTTGATGAGTATTCCATTCTGGTGTGTGTTTATCAGTGCCGTACTGATTTATGTGGCGCGGATGCCCGTGACCACGGCCATGAAAGAGCAGGGCGGCTATGACAACCACTTGCCGCGCCAACAGCAAGCGCAACTCACGGGGTTGGGGGCTCGTGCGGTAGCGGCACATCAGAACAGTTTTGAGGCGTTCATATTGTTCGCGGTTGGTGTGCTGATGGCGCATACCACGCAGACAGCGGGCTGGCTCATCGACTTGTTGGCGATCATCTTCGTGATCTCGCGAGTTCTCTATTTGGTGTGTTACTGGAAGGATTTGGCGTGGCAGCGCAGTCTGGTTTGGCTAGTGGGATTAATCTGCTCGTTGTTGTTGATGATTAGTCCGACTTTTCGCACGATTTTGCTTTAGCGCTGACATTGCAAAAAAATCAGGCAAAAGAAAACCCGCACTTGGCGGGTTTTCTTTTTCGACGCTAAAAACCGGTTTAGTTTTTAGGCGCTGCTTCTTTAGCAGCTTCTGCGTTCGATTCAGCCTGATCTTTGGCGGCTTCGGCGTTTTCTTTCGCCGCGTCGTTCACTTTATCCTGAGCTTTGTTCATGTCTTGCTGAGCTTGCTCAGCATGTTGGTTGGCATCTTGAGCTTTGTCCTCGGATTTTTTATCGCAGGCAGCGAGACCGAGGGAAGCGGTCAACATCAAGGCAATAGCTAAAGTCTTACGCATGGGGTGTTTCTCCTTATGGAAAATATCTATCTGGCCTTAAGAGCCCAGCCGTCAGGGTTAAGTTCCTCACTTTGTTCAGATATATAAGTTTGTTCTAAAACGGAACTTTTACCCGGACTGTTACTGCACTGTCCGAATGTTAAACAAGAGTATTTATCAAATGGCCGAAAACCCCGTTTTTGAGCGTGCGACGCGATTTCTGTCGGCGCTTCGACATTGTCAGGTACTCGGTTTGCGGGTTCACAGCGCGAGTACCGAGGGGCTTACGGTGGTACTGCCTTACAGTCCGCAAATCGTTGGAAACCCACAGACAGGCGTCATTCACGGCGGCGCACTGACATCGCTGATGGACACCGCATGCGGTATGTCCACACTCTGTGTGCTGCCCGAGTTCGAAGTCTGTCCGACCCTCGATCTGCGCATCGATTACATGCATGCCGCCGAGCCGCATAAAGATGTCTACGGCTTCGCCCAGTGTTACCGGGTCACCACCGACGTGATTTTCGCCCGCGGCTTTGCCTATCAGGACGATCCTGAACAACCAATTGCCCATGTCGTGGGCACGTTCATGCGCATGGGCAAGAACATCAAGGGCACCAAGGGTTTTGGTGGCGCCATCGCCGGAGTCAGGAAATGAGCGATTTTCAAGAACGACTGCAGGCGGCCCATGAGAAGGGCGAGTACAGCTCGCTGCTGCAATTGATTCCCTATGCCGGGCTGATCGGTGTCGAATGTTCGCGGGTGGGCGATGACTTGCTGTTCCGCCTGCCGGCCAACAAGGACAACATTGGTAACCCTTTATTGCCTGCGATCCATGGGGGCGTGATCGCCGGTTTCATGGAACTGTCCGCGGCGCTGCATCTACTGATTGCCACCGGATCGCCGGGGGTGCCGAAGATTATCGATTTTTCCCTCGATTACCTGCGCGCCGGGCAATTCCGTGATACCTGGGCCAGGTGCCAGGTCTGCCGTCAGGGGCGGCGGGTGGCCAACGTGGCGATTACCGCCTGGCAAACCACCGAAGGCGAGCCCATCGCCACAGCCCGGGCGCATTTCAAACTCGAGGAGCCCTTGAAATCCTGAACTGAGCCCCCAACTCTGATGACAACCCGCCGCCGACCGCTCAAGGTCGCGGCCAATGCCATCTGATTGGAGTTTGATGACCATGAGTGTGGAAACTCAAAAGGAAACCCTGGGCTTCCAGACCGAGGTGAAGCAACTGCTGCACCTCATGATCCATTCGCTGTATTCCAACAAGGAAATCTTCCTTCGCGAACTGATCTCGAACGCCTCTGACGCTGTAGACAAATTACGTTTCGAAGCGCTGTCCAAGCCAGACCTGCTGGAAGGCGGCGCCGAACTGAAAATCCGTGTGAGCTTCGACAAGGACGCTAAAACCGTCACCCTCGAAGACAACGGTATCGGCATGAGCCGCGAAGATGCGATCACCCATCTGGGCACCATCGCCAAATCCGGCACTGCCGACTTCATGAAGCACCTGACCGGCGACCAGAAGAAAGATTCGCACCTGATCGGTCAATTCGGTGTCGGTTTCTACTCCGCATTCATCGTCGCTGACAAAGTCGACGTGTACAGCCGTCGTGCCGGCACCGCCGCCAGCGAAGGCGTGCACTGGTCATCCAAGGGCGAAGGCGATTTCGAAGTTGCAACCATCGACAAAGCCGAGCGCGGCACCCGCATCGTTCTGCACCTGAAATCGGGCGAAGACGAATTCGCCGATGGCTGGCGTCTGCGTAACATCATCAAGAAGTACTCCGACCACATCGCCTTGCCAATCGAGCTGCCCAAAGAAGTGGCGGCCGCTGAAGGTGAAGAGAAGCCAGCCGTTGAATGGGAAACCGTCAACCGCGCCAGCGCGCTCTGGACTCGTCCGCGTACCGAAATCAAGGACGAGGAATACCAGGAGTTCTACAAGCACATCGCTCACGACTTCGAAAACCCGCTGAGCTGGAGCCACAACAAAGTCGAAGGCAAGCTGGAATACAGTTCGTTGCTGTACGTGCCAGCCCGTGCTCCGTTCGACCTGTACCAGCGTGAAGCGCCGAAAGGCCTGAAGTTGTACGTACAGCGTGTGTTCGTCATGGACCAGGCCGAATCGTTCCTGCCGCTGTACCTGCGCTTCATCAAAGGTGTGGTCGACTCCAACGACCTGTCGTTGAACGTGTCGCGGGAAATCCTGCAGAAAGACCCGATCATCGACTCCATGAAGTCGGCGCTGACCAAGCGCGTGCTCGACATGCTGGAAAAACTGGCGAAAAACGAGCCTGAACAATACAAGGGCTTCTGGAAGAACTTCGGCCAGGTCATGAAAGAAGGCCCGGCAGAAGATTTCGCCAACAAGGAAAAGATCGCCGGCCTGTTGCGTTTCGCATCGACCCATGGCGACGATGGCGAGCAGGTTGTTGGCCTGGCCGATTACCTGGCGCGTGCCAAGGAAGGTCAGGACAAGATTTACTACCTGACTGGCGAAACCTACGCACAAGTCAAAAACAGCCCGCACCTTGAAGTCTTCCGCAAGAAGGGCATCGAAGTGCTGCTGCTGACCGACCGCATCGACGAGTGGCTGATGAGCTACCTCAACGATTTCGACGGCAAGAGCTTTGTCGACGTGGCACGCGGTGACCTGGACCTCGGCAACCTGGACTCGGAAGAGGACAAGAAGGCCGCTGAAGAAGTCGCCAAGTCCAAAGAAGGTCTGGTTGAGCGTCTGAAGACGGCGCTGGGCGAGTCCGTAGCCGAAGTTCGGGTTTCCCATCGTCTGACCGATTCCCCGGCGATCCTGGCCATTGGCGAGCAGGACCTCGGTCTGCAAATGCGCCAGATCCTCGAAGCCAGCGGGCAGAAGGTTCCGGATTCGAAGCCGATCTTCGAATTCAACCCGGCTCACCCGCTGATCGAGAAGCTCGACAATGAGCAGAGCGACGAGCGCTTCGGCGACCTGTCGCACATCCTCTTCGATCAGGCGGCCCTGGCGGCCGGCGACAGCTTGAAAGATCCGGCGGCCTACGTACGTCGACTGAACAAGCTATTGGTTGAGCTGTCGGCTTAATCAGGTTGTAGAAAAACCCGCTTCGGCGGGTTTTTTCATTCTGGTGTTTACGAGTCAGGAGTCAGAAATGAGCCAAATCACTGTACGTTCCGTTGCCTATCAGATTGACGGCCAGGCCTACGAAAGCCGTCTGGCCTTTGATGCCGGCCACCAAGGCCCGCGTCCGGGTTTGTTGATGGCGCCGAACTGGATGGGTGTTGGTGCCGGCGCCGAGGAGATCGCCAAGTCGGTTGCGGCCAAGGGTTATGTGGTGCTGATCGCGGATCTATACGGGCAATCGGTGCGTCCGCAGAACAACGATGAGGCGGGCGCGGCAATGACGCCGTTGAAGAATGACCGCCCCTTGCTGCGCAAGCGCATGCAAGTGGCGTTCGAGCAGTTGCAAAGCCAGGGTGAGGCCGCTGTCGATACCTCGAAGCTGGCCACGTTCGGTTTCTGCTTTGGCGGTTGCTGTGCGCTGGAATTCGCTCGCACCGGTGCTCCGGTGAAGGCGGCGGTGTCGTTCCACGGTACGCTCGATACCCCGGACGTCAACGATGCGAAAAACATCAAGGGCTCGGTATTGGTGCTGCACGGCGCGTCCGATCCATTGGTACCGAAAGAGCAACTGCCGGCGTTCGAAGATGAAATGAATGCGGCGGGCGTGGATTGGCAGCTGCTGAGCTACGGCGGCGCATTCCATTCGTTCACCGATCCGCATGCGAATGTGCCGGGCATGATGATGTACGACGCCAAGGTCGCCGCCAGGGCGTTCACCTCGATGCACAACCTGCTGGATGAAGTGTTCAAGGGCTGACAGTAATTCGATCGGTCCCACGCGCAGCAAAGGAATGCCTCAACGGACGCTCCGCGTTCGGCTCTGGATGGGACGCGGAGCGTCCCGGGCTGCATTCCCACGCAGAGCGTGGGAGCGATCATCACAGCGGAGTGGGTTCGCTTCGTCCTTTTGGCAGTTCGATTCGCTCAACTTCCCCCGGCACTGTCGGCCAATCTCCGGCTGCCCAGCGCCGGCGCGCTTCGTCGATGGCCGCCGGATCGCTCGCCACGAAATTCCAGTTGATCCGTCGCGGTCCATCCAGCGGCGCACCACCGAACAGCACTGCATGACAATCGCTCTCGGCGAACAGTGTCATCTCTTCCCCGGCCGGCAAGACCACTAGCGAATGCGGTTCTACCGGCTCGCCATCCAGGTGCACATCGCCGCTCAACACATACAGCGCTCGTTCTTCATGCTCGGTTGGAATCAGCAAAGTCGTCGCCGTTTGCAGGTTCAATTCCGCGTAGAGCGTAGGAGAAAGAACAGGTACCGGTGACTCAAGGCAGAAGCCTGACCCGGCGATCATGCGGATCTTTACCCCCAGGTTATCGCTGACCGGGAGTGTCGCTGCCGGGTGATGGCTGTAATGCCCTGGACCTTGTTCATGATCCTTGGGCGAGGCCAGCCAGATTTGCAAGCCGTGCAGCTTGAAACTCCGATCCCACAGCGGCTCAGGCGTGCGTTCAACGTGAGCGATGGCGCTGCCGGCCGTCATCCAGCTGACATCGCCGGCGTTGACCACTTGATCCGAACCGAGGCTGTCCTTGTGCTGAAGCTGCCCCTCGAACAAGTAGGTAAGGGTCGACAGGCCGATATGCGGATGCTGTCGGATGTTCATGCCTTTGCCTGCCGGATACTCGGTTTCGAGCATGTGGTCGAAAAAAACGAAAGGTCCGACGCTGCGGCATTTGGCTGACGGCAACGGGCGAAGAATCGGCTGGCCTTCGACATCTTCAGCGCGAGGGCGGATCACGAACGGAGTGTTCATGGTGCGGTCCAGACTGAGCGGGTAATGCCGTCGAGCATAACCCGCTTGCGCAGCCCTTGCCGCTATTGGCTGAATGCACCTTCCGAGAGGTGGGTTTCGATGCTGACTTCGGACGTGGTCATCAGCTTGTGGATCGGGCAGCGGTCAGCCACGCGATGCAGTTCGTCACGCTGTGCATCGGTCAGCACGCCCTTGAGCGTCAGCTTCACGTGCAGCGCGTATTTGCCTTTCTGTTCTTCGCTGTTATCGCGCTTGACCTCGACACCGACGCCAGTCAGCGGTATATCCTTTTTCTTCGCGTACATCTTCAGGGTCAGGGCCTTGCATGCGCCCAATGCCGCGTCGAAGTAATCGTGTGGTTCCGGTGCGGAGCCTTCGCCGCCCGCGGAAACCGGGGCATCGGCAAACAATTGGTGGTCATCGATCTGTACGGTATGGCGAAGACCTTCAGCGGAAACGGTGTTGACGGTGACAGTCATGGAAAACCTCGCTAGCGACAGGAATAGTCATTCGATCAAAAAAGACCTTGAAGGTATAGAGCATGCCTGCGGTGACACGTTCCGGTTTTTTGTCCGGGCATGAAAAAGCCCCGCGATTGCGGGGCTCCTTCGTATCGTTGCGGATCAGCTGCCCTTGACAGCCTTGCCGTTGACGGTGCCGTCCAGGAGCATGATGTTGTACTCCTTGCCGTCGGTTTCGACCTGTTGCAGACGGACCAGCAGATAGTCCCAATCCTTGGCGAACCACAGCACGGTGATGCGCTTGCTTTGGGTCGGGTCGCGAACGCGCTCGACCTTGATCGCCTCGATCTGGCCAGCCTTGGTGTCGACTTTTTCCGAGCCCAGCACGCGGAAGTCATAGGTATCGACTTCGCCATCATCGACAACCTGATAGCTCATGCTTTTTTTGCCGGCAGCCACGTCATGTTGCAGTGCCAGTTGATAGGTGGATTTGTCGAAGATGCCGCGGTTCAGCGGGATATTGACTGCGTCACCACGATCGGTGCCGGTGACCTTTTTGGCGGCCCAGTCGAAATCCAGGTCAGCCTTTTTGGCTTTGCCCAGGCCACCACGTTCGAAGTGGTAGGACTGGGGCAGCAAGGTGTCCTTGTCGACCGTCAGGGTGCTTTCTTCGGACAGGCTGGCGATCATCATTGACGCCTTGAAGCTGAGTTTCCAGACGCCGTTGGCTTCCTTGGTCAGGCTGCGTTCGGCGGTGCCGCTCATGGGCAACTGCTTCCAGTCGGCGGTGTAGCTGGCGGAGAAGGGTTGAAGGTCTGCGGCCTGCGCGAATGGCAGGGCGAGCAGAGCGCAAGCGAAGAGCAGGGCGCGACGCATAAAATCTCCTAGGTTCGAATCAAGTGGCCGCTGGCGGCGAGTAACTGTCCATCCAGTAAAGCACCTTGCTCACCGAGTGATAACCGGCCTTCGGCAAACCAGCGTACGGCCATCGGGTAGATCAGGTGTTCCTGAGCGTGGACTCGCTGCGCCAGACTTTGCGGCGAGTCGTGCAACTCTACCGGTATTACTGCCTGTACGACCAGTGGTCCGCCATCGAGTTCCTCGGTGACGAAGTGCACGGAGCAGCCATGTTCCGTGTCGCCGGCCTCCAGCGCGCGCTGATGAGTGTGTAACCCTTTGTATTTGGGTAGCAGCGAGGGATGGATATTGAGCAGGCGACCCTGGTAATGACGGACAAAGCCAGCGCTGAGGATGCGCATGAAGCCGGCCAGTACCACGAGTTTGGGATTGAAGGCGTCGATCAGTTCGATCAGCGCGGCGTCGAAGGCCTCGCGACCTTCGAAAGCCTTGTGATCCAGTGAGCGGGTGGCGATACCCGCATCACGGGCGCGTTGCAGGCCGTAGGCGTCGGCTCGGTTGGAAATCACCGCAGCGACGCGGACCGGGCTGTCGCCGGTCCGCGTGCTGTCGATCAAGGCCTGCAAGTTACTGCCGGTGCCGGAGAGCAGCACCACGACATCACAGGTGGCGGACATCAGTGCGCCTTAAGGTTCTTCAGTTCAACCTGAGCCGCGCCTTCGGCAGCGGTGGAGATCTGACCGATGACCCAAGGCTGCTCACCGGCTTCACGCAGAACGTTCAGGGCGGTTTCCACGTGCTCTTGAGCCACGCAGATGACCATGCCCACGCCGCAGTTCAGCACGCGGTGCATTTCGTTCTCGTCGACGTTGCCTTTCTCTTGCAGCCAGTCGAACACCGCCGGGCGGGTCCAGCTCGCTACGTCAACGACTGCTTGGGCGCCTTTTGGCAGCACACGCGGGATGTTGTCCAGCAGGCCGCCACCGGTGATGTGGGCCATGGCTTTGACAGCGCCGGTTTCCTTGATCAGCTTGAGCAGCGGCTTCACGTAGATGCGGGTCGGGGCCATCAACAAATCGGTCAGCGGTTTGCCGTCGAGCTGGGTGTTTTCGATGTCGGCACCGGAGACTTCGATGATCTTGCGGATCAGTGAGTAACCGTTGGAGTGCGGGCCAGAGGACGGCAGGGCGAGCAGGGCATCGCCGGCAGCGACCTTGGAACCGTCGATGATTTCGGACTTTTCCACGACGCCGACGCAGAAACCGGCCAGGTCGTAGTCTTCGCCTTCGTACATGCCTGGCATTTCAGCGGTTTCGCCGCCGACCAGCGAGCAACCCGACAGTTCGCAGCCAGCGCCGATGCCGGT
>NZ_RCOE01000080.1:0-95085 GCF_004321495.1 Pseudomonas sp. Sample_10 | reverse complement strand
TCTGATAAAGCAAAGACGCACCCACGGCGCGCCGACCAATGCTACAGAATGCCTGTCACCACGGCACAACCGCTTTCTCAGGCTTTTATTGCAAAGTGTGTTGCTCGATGAACTCCACCGGTTGCAAACCCTCACGACTCACCAGCCGATTCAACTCGGATCGTGGCAAGCGAACGGCCAGCAAACTGATGCCTTCGTCATCGTGTTCTTCCTTTTGTACCGCACCGAGTTCAAAAAACTGCGCACGCAGTCGGGCGAATCGTTGCGGCAAGCGCAAGGTGCCAACAAACAAATCACTGCCAAGCAACTCGGCAATGGCTTGCTCAAGCATTTCCAGGCCAGTGCCATCACGCGCCGACAGCCAGACCCGCTGGGGCTTGCCGTTTTCGTCGCGCTGGATTTGTGGCTCAACGCCTTCAAGCAAATCGAGTTTGTTATAGACCTCGAGGATCGGCAAGTCCTGGGCGCCAATCTCGCCCAGCACCACCATCACCTGCTCGATCTGCAACATGCGATCCGGTTCGGCCGCATCGATCACGTGCAACAACAGATCGGAATTGCTCGACTCTTCGAGGGTAGACCGAAATGCCTCGACCAGCTTGTGGGGCAAGTGGCGAATGAAACCTACGGTGTCCGCCAGGACAATCGGCCCCAGGTCGTCCAGATCCAGACGGCGCAGGGTCGGGTCCAGCGTGGCGAACAATTGGTCAGCCGCGTAAACGTCGGATTTCGTGACGTTATTGAACAGCGTGGATTTACCGGCGTTGGTATATCCCACCAGCGATACGGTAGGGATATCCGCACGCATGCGACCACGTCGCGACTGTTCGCGCTGGCTGCGCACCTTCTCCAGCCGGCCCTTGATCTGTCGCAGGCGAACCCGCAGCAATCGACGGTCGGTTTCCAGTTGGGTTTCACCCGGCCCACGCATGCCGATACCGCCACCCTGACGCTCAAGGTGGGTCCAGCCGCGAACCAGCCGGGTGCTCATGTGGTCAAGCTGGGCCAGTTCGACCTGGAGCTTGCCTTCATGGGTACGGGCGCGCTGGGCGAAAATATCGAGAATCAGACCGGTGCGGTCGATCACGCGACACTCGAAAACACGTTCGAGGTTACGTTCCTGGCTGGGCGTGAGGACGTGATTGAAAATCACCAGATCGGCTTCTTCGGCTTTTACCAGGTCGCGCAATTCCTCGACCTTGCCGCTACCAATCAGGAATTTGGCGGTTGGCCGATGACGCGGCACGTTAAAAAACGCAACGGTCTCGGCGCCGGCCGAATTAGCCAATTCCTGAAACTCCTGCGGATCTTCGCGCGCCTCAGGGTCCTGTCCATCCAAGTGAACGAGGATGACTCGCTCACCACCACCGTGGCGCTCAAAGAACAAAGGAGACTCCTATCAGGCGTTACCTGGCTCAGCGTCACCTGCTTCGGATTCGGTTGCGCTAGGCAGACGAATTGGACGAACCGGCACCACTGTAGAGATAGCGTGTTTGTAAACCATTTGGCTGACGGTGTTTTTCAGCAGGATGACGAACTGGTCGAACGACTCGATCGTGCCTTGCAGTTTGATACCGTTGACCAGGTAGATGGACACCCCAACTTTCTCTTTACGTAAAGTATTCAAGTAAGGGTCTTGTAGCGAATGCCCTTTTGACATGTGCCGCACTCCTTTAAGGATTCAATATAAAAAATAGGTAAACAGATGGCTTTGGCCGTCACACCCCCAAGGATAGACGGCAATTGCAAGGACTCAGCTCAATATGGAGATGGTCCCAAGGTATTTCAAGGCGCGCGGCAGATTGTCGCAATCCAGGCTGTCCAGCCAGTGTAAATCAGCCCAACTGCGCAGCCATGTGAACTGGCGTTTCGCCAACTGGCGCGTGGCAATGATTCCACGCTCCTGCATCTCGGCTGACGTCAGCTTGCCATCCAGGTAGTCCCAGACCTGGCGGTAGCCTACTGCACGTATAGACGGCAACCCGGCATGCAGGTCACTTCTCTTGCGCAGGGCTACGACCTCGTCAATGAATCCCTGTTCCAACATTAAAGTGAATCTTTGTTTAATTCGCTCGTGCAGTACCTGACGATTTGCCGGAGCAATGGCCAAGTTCGCGACAGTATAGGGCAATTGTTGTCGTCCCGAAGCGGCTGCTTCAGTACTTTGCGCAGATTGTTGCAAGCGTAGTGCAGTCATGCTTTGACCGCTCACGCGATAAACTTCCAGTGCTCGACTCAGGCGCTGCGGATCGTTCGGATGAATCCGCGCCGCGGAGACCGGGTCAATCACCGCCAACTGGTCGTGCAGGGCTTGCCAGCCAAGGCGTGCAGCCTCTTCCTCGATTTGCGCGCGCACGTAGGGATCAGCCGCCGGCATTTCTGCCAGCCCTTCGAGCAAAGCCTTGTAGTAGAGCATCGTGCCGCCTACCAACAGCGGAATTTTTCCCCGCGCAGTGATATCGGCCATGGCTTCGAGGGCGTCACGGCGAAAATCCGCGGCCGAATAGCTCTCGGCCGGGTCGAGAATATCGATCAAACGGTGCGGAAACTCTGCCAACAGCTCTTTCGACGGCTTGGCGGTGCCGATGTCCATGCCACGATAGACCAGCGCCGAATCGACGCTGATCAGTTCGCAAGGCAGGACCTTGGTGAGTTCGATGGCCAGGTCGGTCTTGCCGGCGGCGGTCGGGCCCATCAGGAAAATCGCAGGTGGGAGCTGGCTCATCAACGACCGCGCAAGAACAGTTTGTCCAGATCGTCCAGGCCCAGTTGGGTCCAGGTCGGTCGGCCATGGTTGCATTGACCGCTGCGTTCGGTGTTTTCCATGTCACGCAGCAGACCGTTCATTTCCGGCAGGGCCAGACGCCGATTCGCACGAACCGCGCCATGACAGGCCATGGTCCCCAGCAGTTCGTTGATGTGCGCCTGAATGCGATCGCTGGTGCCGTACTCCATCAGGTCAGCCAATACATCAGCGACCAGGCGGTTCGCTTCGGCCTGCTTGAGCAATGCCGGAATCTGCCGAATGGCCAGGGTTTCCGGGCCAAGACGCTGCAATTCAAAGCCCAGACGCTGGAACCAGGCGACATGTTCTTCAGCACAATCGGCTTCACGCTGGCTGACTGCCAGCGATTCCGGCACCAGCAGCGGTTGGCCGCTCAGGCCTTCGCTGGCCATCGCAACCTTCAAGCGCTCGTACATGATCCGTTCGTGGGCGGCATGCATGTCCACCAAAACCAGGCCCTGGGCATTTTCCGAAAGAATGTAGATGCCTTTAAGCTGCGCCAGCGCGTAACCCAACGGCGGAATATCATCCTGCCCCGCGGGCAGCGCGACGGCATTGGCCTCGGGCAGCGGAGCGAAAAACTCGCGATAGGCCGCTTGCGCTTCAGCCACGGGTACACCGGACTGCGGACGTGGCGTGTATTGATACTGGTAACCGGCGCCAGCGCCTGAACCGGCAGGCGTATTGAACGAAGGCTGAGCCTGCGGTTGCTCCAGCAGTGCATTGGCGGCCAGGCGCATTTCGCCCTGGGGACCGAACTCTCCGGCATCCAGACCGGTCGGCCGGACGATGGCCGTCGCCACCGGCGCCGCCAGATGGTCGTCCGGCCGCACATCGCCCAAGGCGCGGTGCAAAGTACCGTAGAGGAAATCGTGGACCATGCGCCCTTCGCGGAAACGCACTTCGTGTTTGGTCGGGTGCACGTTGACGTCGACACCTGTCGGGTCAACCTCGAAAAACAGCACGAATGTCGGATGCCGGCCGTTGAACAGCACGTCGCGATAAGCCTGACGCACCGCGTGAGCCACCAGTTTGTCGCGCACCGCACGACCGTTGACGAAGAAATACTGCAAATCCGCCTGGCTACGGTTGAAGGTCGGCAAACCGACCCAGCCCCACAGGTGCAGACCATTGCGCTCGATTTCGATCGGCAGCGCCTGCTCCAGGAACCCCGGCCCGCAGATTGCCGCCACGCGCCGGGCACGGGCCGCGTCATCGTGGGCCTCATGCAGGCTGAGTATGGTTTTACCGTTGTGCCGCAAATGGAACGCCACGTCGAAACGCGCCAGCGCCAGACGCCTGATCACTTCTTGCAGGTGATCGAACTCGGTTTTTTCGGTTTTGAGAAACTTGCGCCGCGCCGGGGTGTTGAAAAACAGGTCGCGCACTTCCACTGAGGTGCCCACTGGATGAGCGGCGGGCTGCACGCGAGGCGCCATGTCGCGGCCTTCGGTTTCCACCTGCCAGGCCTGATCGGCATCGCGGGTGCGGGACGTCAGGGTCAGGCGCGCCACAGAGCTGATCGACGCCAGTGCCTCACCACGAAAGCCCAGGCTCATCACCTGCTCGAGGTCTTCCAGGTTGCGAATCTTGCTGGTGGCGTGACGCGCCAGCGCCAGCGGCAGGTCGTCGGCGGAAATCCCGCTGCCGTCGTCGCGCACCCGTAGCAGCTTGACGCCGCCCTGTTCGACATCGACATCGATTCGTTTGGCGCCGGAGTCGAGGCTGTTTTCCAGCAGCTCCTTGATCACCGACGCCGGACGCTCCACCACCTCACCGGCGGCAATCTGGTTCGCCAGCCGCGGGCTGAGCAGCTCGATGCGAGCGCTATTGTTCACGACCTGGTTCATTCTTTGGCCGCCAGGTCATTGCCCGGAATGGTCAGGTGCTGACCGACCTTCAGCTCATCGTTCGACAGATTGTTCGCACTGCGCACAGCAGCAGGCGACACCTGATAGCGCACGGCGATCATCGCCAGCGTTTCGCCCGGGTTTACCCGGTGATCACGCGGACCTTGAGCGATCTTGCCCGAGTCACGCAGCCAGGCAATGTAAGTGCCCGGTGGCGGATTTTGCTGGAAGAACTGGCGCACGCCGCTGCTGATGGAACGTGCCAGCGCTTGCTGGTGGCTCGATGCCGCGAGTTTCGAGGCTTCGTTGGCGTTGGAGATAAACCCGGTTTCCACCAGGATCGACGGAATGTCCGGCGACTTCAACACCATGAACCCGGCTTGTTCCACGCGTTGTTTGTGCAATGGCGTGACCCGGCCGATGTTGCTCAAGACTTTCTGCCCGACGTTCAGGCTGGACGTCAGGGAAGCGGTCATCGACAGATCGAGCAGCACGCCGGCAAGCATGCGGTCCTTGTCATCAAGGCTGACGTTGCCGGCACCGCCGATCAGGTCGGAACGGTTTTCGCTGTCTGCCAGCCAACGTGCGGTCTCGGAGGTCGCTCCGCGATCAGACAAAGCGAATACCGATGCACCGAACGCAGCGGCCGAAGGCGCGGCGTCGGCGTGGATCGAAACGAACAGATCGGCGCCCTTCTTGCGGGCGATTTCGGTACGCCCGCGCAAGGGGATGAAATAGTCGCCAGTGCGGGTCAGTTCGGCGCGGAAGCCTTTTATGCCGTTGACCTGGCGTTGGGTTTCGCGGGCAATCTGCAACACCACGTCTTTTTCACGCTGACCGCGAGAGCCGGAAGCCCCCGGGTCTTCGCCACCGTGACCGGCGTCGATCACGACAATGATGTCGCGTTTGCCGGCCGGGGCTGGCGGCAATTTGATTGCAGGCTCGGTCGGCGTGACCGGCACGGCAGGCACCGTGGCGACCGAAGGCGTTGGCGCTGGCGGCGGCGCGGCATCGGCCGGGTTGTCGAACAGGTCGACCACCAGTCGGTTGCCGTACTGGGCATTCGGGGCCAGGGAGAAGCTTTTTGGCGTGACGGCCTTTTTCAGATCGATGACCACCCGCAGGTCGGTCGGCGTACGCTGGGCCGAGCGCATGGCAGTGATCGGCGTATTCGAAGTGTTGACGTTCAGCGGCGCGCCAAGGCTGGCGCCATTGATGTCGATGACCAGGCGATCGGGAGCAGACAGGGTGAAGACGCTGTGCTGTACGGGACCCGTCAGGTCAAACACCAGCCGCGTGTTGTCCGGCGCCCGCCACAGGCGAACACTGTTGACCTTCGATTCGGCCACAGCGTCGACGGTCACCGCCAAAAACAACATCCCTACGGCAGCAACCAACGCGCGAAAGCGCATACCTAACCCCATCATCTATTTGGATTCCAATGCCAAAGCGGCACACCAGGCCTCGCCACGCGAGCCCTGGGCTAAAATTTTCAGCGAACGCCCGCTGTCTTGCGGGCTAATGGTAATGGTCAGGTCGGGCTTTGGCAAAAAGCCTGCACCTTTATCGGGCCATTCGATCAGACACAGGGCGTCATCTTCGAAGTAGTCGCGGATACCAAGGAATTCCAGCTCTTCGGGGTCGACCAGGCGATACAGGTCGAAATGGAAGGCGCGAATGTCACCGATCTCGTAAGGCTCGACCAGGGTGAACGTCGGACTTTTCACCGCCCCGACATGGCCCAGGCCACGGATGATGCCCCGCGACAGCGTGGTTTTACCCATGCCGAGATTACCCTCGAGAAAAATCAGACCGTGCCCTTGAGTCGTCTGAGCGATACGCGCGCCAAACGCGGTCATCGCTTCTTCATCAGCCAGGTACAGGGTTACTTCAGACACGGTGCTTGCTCCTCCAACAACTGACGAATGGCTGGTATCAGATCACTGGCCGCCAGCCCACGGCCGAATTTACCCTGTTGCGCACCGGCATTGGCGTGCAGCCAGACCGCCAGGCAGGCTGCGTCGAACGCCGCCATGCCCTGAGCCAGCAACGCGCCGACCAGCCCGGCCAACACATCGCCCAAACCGGCGGTGGCCATTGCCGGGTGCCCCTGATGGCACACTGCCAACCGCCCGTCGGGACTGGCGATCAAACTGCCGGCGCCTTTGAGCACAACCACGGCTGTATATTTTTTGCTCAATGCATGGGCTGCTGCAGGCCGATCCGCCTGAACCTGCGCCGTGCTGATCCCCAACAAGCGTGCCGCCTCACCCGGATGCGGGGTGATGACGCAATCCCTGGGCAACACCACACGCGCCTCGGCCAGCAGGTTCAGCGCATCGGCGTCCCAGACTTGCGGTAACGGCGCGTTGGCGGCGGCGGACAACAAGCTGCGCCCCCAGCCAGCCTGCCCAAGTCCCGGGCCGACAACCAGCACGGAAACTTTTTGAAGCAAACCCATTAACTGATTGGCTGATGAGGCGCCCAAAACCATCGCTTCGGGGATTCTGGCCAGCGCGGCGGGTACATGTTCGCTGCGGGTCGCCACCGAAACCATGCCGGCGCCGCTGCGCAGTGCACTTTGCGCACTCAGCAGGATCGCGCCGCCGAAACCGCGATCACCACCGATCAGCAGCACATGGCCGAACTTGCCTTTATGGGAAGCCGGTGCGCGGGAGGCCAGACGCGGAAGATTGTTGGCTGACAAGCGACGGGCACTGATCGGTGCCCCCTCAAGCAACTGCGGGTCGGCGTGCAGATCATTGAAAACCAGCTCGCCCACCACGTCCGCCGCATCGCCCGTGAACAATCCCAGTTTCAAACCAATGAACGTGACCGTCAGGTCGGCTCGCACTGCATCCCCCAGAATGCGACCGGTATCCGCGCACAACCCGGATGGAATATCCACCGCCACCACCGGCAGCTCGACGGCATTGATCGCACCGATAGCGCTGCGGTATGGCTCGCGCACTTCGCCGGTCAAACCCGTGCCCAGCAACGCATCCAGTACAATGCCACGCAACTCGGACGCGACTGCCCAGTGTTCAATGAAGACTTTTTCAGATACAGCCTCGGCATGTGCCAATGCCGCATCGCCCTGCAAACGCTGCGGATCGCCCACCGCCAGCACCCGCACGGTCCATCCGGCACGTCGAGCCAGAACCGCCACCAGATAGCCGTCGCCAGCATTATTGCCATGGCCAGCCAATACGCTTAACTCGCTTGCTGCCGGCCATTGGCGGACCATTGCACGCCAGGTGGCCCGTGCCGCGCGCTGCATCAATTCGAAGCCCCTGGTGCCGGCCGCGATCAGGCTCGCATCGAGTGCTCGCACCTGGGCGGCGCTGTACAGCGCGTCGGGTATTTCATCTTTAGTGTGCGGCATGCGTCTTCGGGCTCCGATGTCTGGCAGAATTATACGCACCTCAGCTCCGGTTTCTCTCGCCTCATGCCCGCTATTACTACAGATCTGCCCGCCCTCGCCCAATCCATCAAGGATTGGGGTCGTGAGCTGGGCTTTCAGCAAGTCGGCATCAGTGGTCTCGACCTGGCCGAGCATGAGCAGCATCTGCAGCGCTGGCTCGAAGCCGGCTATCACGGCGAAATGGACTACATGGGTGCCCACGGCAGCAAACGTTCGCACCCGGAAGAACTGGTGCCGGGCACTTTGCGCGTGGTGTCGCTGCGCATGGACTACCTGGCCGGCGACACGCAAATGGCAAAAGTGCTGGCCCAACCGGAAAAAGCTTATGTCTCGCGTTATGCCTTGGGCCGCGATTACCACAAATTAATTCGCAAGCGCGTGCAACAACTGGCAGAAAAGATTCAAGCCGTCATCGGCCCCTTCGGCTACCGCGCCTTTGTCGACAGCGCCCCGGTGCTGGAAAAAGCCATCGCGGAGCAAGCCGGCCTCGGCTGGATCGGCAAAAACACCCTGGTCCTGAATCGCAAGGCCGGCAGTTACTTCTTCCTCGCCGAACTGTTCGTCGACTTGCCGCTGCCGGTGGACTCGCCCCACGCCACCGAACACTGCGGCCGCTGCACCGCGTGCCTCGACATCTGCCCGACCAATGCCTTCGTCGGCCCCTATGTGCTGGATGCCCGGCGCTGTATTTCCTACCTGACCATTGAACTCAAGGGTGCGATTGCCGAAGAACTGCGGCCGTTGATCGGCAACCGGGTGTTCGGTTGCGACGACTGCCAGATCGTTTGCCCGTGGAACCGCTTCGCCCGTCCGTCCGGGGAAAGCGACTTCAAGCCACGGCACAACCTGGACAACGCTGAACTGGCCGAATTGTTCATGTGGGACGAGGACAAGTTTCTCAGCAGCACCGAAGGCTCGCCGTTGCGGCGCGCCGGTTACGAAAGTTGGCTGCGCAATCTGGCAGTGGGGCTGGGGAATGCGCCTTCAACGATTCCGGTGCTGGAAGCGTTGAAGGCGCGACGGGAGTATCCGTCGGAAATGGTCAGGGAGCATGTGGAGTGGGCGTTGCGTCAGCATGTCGAGCGACAATCCGGCGCTGGGCCACTTCCCGCCCGCTCACCTGGCGTCGATCAAGTGTGACCAGCAATGTCCAGGATTTCCACCACATGGCTTTTTTCATGAATGGCAAACGTCACCCGATCTTTTGCACCCAGTCGCACCGCCCATTGATTGCTGGTGCCGAGATACTTTTCGTATTTGGGATCACCCATGCGTTGGCTGGCAACCTTGGGGTGCAGTCCTTGATCGAGACCATCCCTGAATATTGCCCATTCGCCCAATTGGGCGGGTTTCATATCAACCGGAATTGACTCATCACCCACACCGGTACGCGTCCATTTCTGCGGCGCGCTGGCTCCATTGTCACTCGCCTGGGCGGCCTTCGCATTTTTTATTGCTCCTTTACCTTTGAGCATCGGCGGCATTTTTTTTGCCTTTCCTTTTTTCATTCCCTTGGCCATCGCTTTGGCTGCTGTCGTGGGATCGCCGCTCAACCCCGGCTTGAAGGCATTGGCAAGCGTATTTCCAGTCTTGATCGCACTTTTGCCCAACGCGCCCAGACCAGCGGCAGCCGACAGCCCGCCAGCGGCCAGACTTCCCCAGCCGAGCAGTGCACCCACGCCCGAGTCCGGCGCGATTTCATCCACTATGATGCCGGCAATCCCCAGCGTTGCGGAGGTAGTGGCAAATGCCAGACTCAGCAACGCCAGTGGCGTTGTTGCGCCCAGCGTGGCGATGCTCAGCGCCAGGCCGGCAAGCGACAAGACGATCCCCAGCACCGATTCCCACACGTGTCCGGTTGGGTCAACCCGATTGATCGGATCGCCTGCGCAATATGCGTAGGGATTCAACCCGCCGGCATCGAAAGGACTCAGGCTATCGGGGCTTACAAAGCGCATCAGAGCAGGGCAATAGGCGCGGTAACCATTGCCCAGTAGATACAAGCCGGTCAGCGAATCAAGTTGCTCACCATTGAACCCCAGCAAACTGAACAACCCACCCTCCGCCGGACGATGCCCATAAGGGCTGTAGGCGTAATGACGGCTCTGCCCACCTTGCAACTCGGCGAGCACACTCTGTTGTTGATCGATACCCAGCAGGCGGACGCCCGCATCAGCCCCCTTACGGTTCTGGCCCAGTAAAATGCCTGTCGGGCGCAAAGATGTGGAGTTATCAGTACCGCAAATCTCGTTGCTCACCCGGCCGTCCCGATAGTAACGCTGGATCGGCGGTCCCGATGGCTGTGACAGTTCGACCAGCTGATCCCGAGCATCGTAGTGATAACCCCGTACCACTGCGCCTACCGCAGTCGCCACTTGGGTCAAGCGCCCCAGAGCGTCGTAAGTGAATTGACGCCCCTGATCATCCACAAGCAAGTGGCCGTTGGCGTCATACTGCAACGCCACTGGCGCCGGATAGTCCGGATGGCTGTGGCTGATACCCGTCAACTGGGTCGGATCATTGGCGCCGTATTCGAATGACGCGACGTTGTTGCCATCAGGAAACTCGGTTTGCAGCGTGATGATGTTGTCAAACGCATCGAACACATAGGTCTGCCGGATGATTTCTTTACCCTGGATATCTCGCGGCCGCTGCGTGCCACTGCATGAATATTGGCTGAGCCGACCGCGGGAGTCATAAGAGAACAGCTCGTCACGCAATACCTCGTCGCCCTGCTTCAAGGTTTTTTGCGCCAACTTGCCCGCCAGGCTGTAGCGCGACGTCAGAACGCACTCGGCGCTAGCGCTGATCTGGAACGTACGGGAGATTTCACGCCCCAGATCGTCGTAGGCCAGTCGGGTCACCAATTCGCCTCGAGCTTCGGCCGCTTGCGTAGCAATGGTGGTCAATTGACCCAAGGCGTTGTAGGCAAACGTGGCTTTGAGCGCCCGCTGCTCAAAGGATCGCGGGCGTCCTGCTTCGTCGTAATCGGTCTTGTGTTCGTCACCCAACACGTCAATGAAACTGAGCGGACGACCGCCCAAGGTATAGGTGTAAGAAGCGCTCTGGCGGTTCGAACCGACCTTCGATGTTTCACGCTTGAGCCGTCCGGAGCGGAAGTACTCAAGCTGGATTTCACTGTCCTGCTCGACACATTTCGTCAGTTCGCCTAGACACGGATGGTACTCGTACCGGGCCAGCAATCCGCTCGTCCGTCGCTGCGTTATCTGCCCACCGAGATGACGTTCGTACATAAACTCGATCCGCTCGCCGGAAGGTGTCTGCTTCCAGGCCGGCTGACTGTTACCGGCCTCGTATCCGGCGCGACTCGTCCGCCCGCCGCAACTGCTCTGAATCAAGCGCCCGAGCCCGTCAAAGCGTTGCTGCCCCAAACTACGCCCGGCCACCGTGACGTTAACAGGCAAGGATTCATGGCTGTGCGCCGCGTACTCGGTCTCTACCGCATGGCCGTCGGGCAGAAGACTGCGAGTCAGGCGATTGAAAATGTCATATTCATACAGGGTGCGATTACCAACCGGGTCAGTCTGCCGGACACGGCGACCCAGGCCATCATACTCATAGAGGTACTTGCCCTGGGTTTGCCCACGAGTGTCGAACAGTTCGACGCTGTCAGGCTTGCCGAAGTAATTGTAGGTCGTGACCGATTGACCCATGCCCTCAACCCAAGTCCTCTCCAGCCTGCTGACCGGGTTGTAGTCGTGGTGCTCTTTGCGACCGTCAGGGTGGATCACGGTTTGCACCTGTCCCCAATCATCAAAGACAAAGCCTGTGGTCAATTCCCGCTTTTGCCCGGGCCACCAATCGGTCAGCACTTCGCCAACCAATTGACCGAGACTGTCGTATCTCGCGGCGTAGACCTGTCGAAACTCACCCAGACTCGATTGATCCGACTCCTGTTCCTCGATAGCGATGACTCGGCCGAGGCCGTCATATAAGGTCTTTTGCTGCACGCCGTTTGCATCAGTACGCAGCGTCGTCGCCGGCAATCCAGGCCCTTGGGCCCGTCGATACTCGGTTCTGCGGGTGGCTGTAAAATCGGTGTCGGGCGCCACGGTCTCGCTCAACACCCGGCCGATGCGGTCGTAGGTGAACAGAACCAGCCCTTCATCTTCCGTTTGCTCCGACAGTTTCCAGCCGTTGAGCGCTGAAAACCTCTGGGTTGATGTTCTTTGGGTGCCATCGAATCCAGTCTGAACGGTTGTCAGATTGAGCGTCGTACCACTGAGGGTGTACTGAAATTCGGTTTCCGAGGTCTGGCCGTTCCGGGTGATGCTCTGGGTTTGCAGTAGGCCGTGACGCCGTTTGTCCAGCGGCAGATCGATGTAGGACAGATCAGTCTGCGTACGCAGAATGTCGCTTTCGGTCGTTCGCTCGTACAACGAATGCTGCTCGACAACCACATCGCGGCCGGTCGATTCGGCGCCACCAAGCATTCGATAGCGATAACGAACCAGTGTGGTCGCAGCGTCGACAAAACCTGGCGCCGGCAGCACGGTTCTTTGCTTTTCGAAGCGCACGAAGCCCAACGGATCGGCAGGACAACCGTCGGTTTTGGTTGCAGGATAAAACTCCGAGAGTGTCACCACCCCGTCAGGCGCGACATGTTTGATCAGGTTGCCAAACGTATCGAATTCGGTCTCGGTCACTTCTTCACGCGAAGACTTGCTCTTGAGATCCTCATAACGCTGCGTCTGAACGCGAGGCATACGAAACTGCGCGGGCTGCTGATTGAAGGGCTTGCTCGGATCAAGGTGGTACTCGATCGTCTGGGCCGTCACTTTCTGATTGCAGCTCGTAACCTGCGAGACCAGTAAATGGTATTTGTTGTAGGTCCGTGTGGTGGTGCTGTGCACAGTTGCGCCGGCCATCAGGGTTTCGGTGGAGGTGTATTGATAGCTCGAGGAACTTTGGTAAAGCGTGTCACCGTCCTGCGACCAGCGGATGTCTTCGTCATCGAAACCAAGAAAGTTATTCGACGAAAATGCATAGTTCGTAGTGATTGCCGGTTGGTGTTGCCCCGGGAACAAGGTGTGTGAGATCACACAGGGCATTGTCCGCATGGGCGCGTCCAGCGGCAATCGGTGGCCATCATCCTGGTATCCGATCAGCTCGCGGGCGCCCAAGGGCGAAACAACTTGCGTCAGGCAGTTCAACCCGCCAATGCGCTCGTACGTCAGCGACCAGACTTCCCCTTCCGGTAACCGAACGGCGGCCACTTCACCATTGGCCAGCGTGAGTGCAAAGATCGCCGCGTACTCGGTGTCGGGATATTGGGTGAGCGTCACCTGACCAGACGTACGAACTATTTTCAGCAGCGTCCCCTGAGCGTCCCGCACCGCCGACAATACCGGTTCGCCATCGATCGCGGTGTAGTCGAGCATGATCGCGGCACCGTTGGCGGCGACGATTCTTGTCGGCACCGCCTGGTTACTGGTGCCGAATAAGAGCAGCTCTTCACGCAAACCACTTTTGTGCAAAACGTCAAAGCGTCCGGCACCGGCGCGCAGTACCTTGAGCGTTTCGAGTTTCAACTCATCAAAAACCAGTTGCGTGGACGTCTGTCTGGCTTTGTACCGTTCACCTCCCGACAAAATGAACATGCCACTGGTCACGTCGTACCGAGTCAGCGCCATTGACCAGCCCTGGCCCAAGCCACTGTCGGAGCCGTTGAGCGGACTGAAGAACAACCTGATCGGCATGTGTGGGCCGTTCAAGCGTCCGGAGTTTAATTCACCCAACGACAACGAACAGTTGTAAATCCCCGTACGGGGATCGACGCCACCAACCAGAAACCCATCAAAATTAAACGCATTGGAATGAATACTTGCTTGTTTATCCGTCATTTGAACTCCTTTCAAATGTCTGACTTGCTTCAGGACAAAAACTGAAGAGACCGGGAAATACATTCAACCGTTGCGCAACAAGAATTCGCTACTTTGTATATCGATAATCAACGAGAGGTGATGGGTATTACCGAACTCATCAATGACAGTAAACATAAAGGAATCCAACCTTTCTTCCTCGCCGCTGTATTTATAGACGGGCGGCACCCCCTTGAAAGCGGCCAACTCTCCGTGGCGTTTATTAACTGGCAGATTAAATCCAATAATCCTTATCTCTTTTGCCTGCACGGGTGCGATCACACCCGTAAAGGATCTTGGAACAGGGTGCGAAAAAATCAATCCGGTGTAGCAGAATTGAATCGGATACCTACCGGACCCTCCATATTGCTGAGTATCCCAATCCAACAGCTTTACTTGTCGCCCTCCTGCATACAGACCCAAATCATAACGAAACAGCGCGGCACCATTAAACTGCCCCTCAATACGTTGCGCCTTCCAGGTAAATTGATCATGACTGAAAGCCGGACTTCGCTCAGCAATAACCACAACACTTTTATTGAACTTGGTACCGTTCGGGTTAATCGTATTGTTGCTTCTGTAAACTTTTCCCTGAACCGTCACTTCAGCGGCAATCTGCAACTGCCCTTCTTCCGAGGACGACACCCAAAACTCTATTGGAGTGCCCGTGCTACCGCCACCCCCCGGGGACTGAACCACGCCTGGCATTTCGTGGACGTATCTGTTTTCTTCGCGGCTCACGCTCCAACCCGGCATCGGCTGGCCGGTATAAGCGTCTTGGGTCAACGGCTCTCCATCGTGATACCGAATCAGCTTTGTGGTGATAAGGTCCGGGTAATAAGGTATCGGCACCGGCATACCAGAATCGTCGACGGCTTCGACAAACACCCATACCCGGGTTTGCATTCTGCCATTTGCATATATTCTTTTGGATTCGATACCGGGAACTTCAAAGCGCACATCCAGGCGCGACAGCCTGACTGCCGCTTGCTCAGCGGATGGGCCGGATGCCAGATCTTGCATATCACTCATATAACTTCCTTATTATTGATCGAGCCGCCAGACATTGCCGACCCCAGACAATCAATAACAAAAGTCGCCCATCACTTCAACCAATCCACCCCACCAACTTCCCGCTTTGCCCCGCCAATAAAAAAACCAATTCTTACAGCATGTTTCCAAGCAATAAATCTTGTAATCTTAAATCACCTGCAGTTTGGCGAAGCTCAAACAAAAAACTTAATCGCCTCCTCCAGATCCTTCATCTGAAGACCCCATACCGCTATCGTCTGATTCCACATCACTGCCCATATCACTACCACTGAAAATTTCCGCCTCACCATCAAACTGAATCAATAGTTGTCTGTCGAGACTGGAATTTTCTTCATATTCGGCAATACGCTGCCTGCTTGATTCGCTTAAAGGATTGTCACAAAAGTTATAGGTAACCTTGCGTATATCATCGACCTCGAACATTTCATCTGGCAGTTCAACTATTTGATTGCCGTTCAAATCGGCGTAACGCAACTTTTCCAGCTCAAACAGTCCTTCAGGAACTTCCTTTAAATCGGTATCACTCAATCTTAATTGTTCCAGCTTTTTCATGTGACCGACGTAGGGCGTGAGGCTTAAAGGGTTGTTGCGCAAATCCAGTTCTTCCAGAGCGTCCATGTGTGCAAGGCCTTCCACGGCTGCTTCGTCCAGTCGCAGGTTGCAGTTTTCCAGATTAAGGACAACCAGCTCGCGCATCCGGAAGGTTACGTTGGGAAATGCGTCGAGCCATAAGCCACGCATAGTCAGAAATTTCAGATTGAGAAAGCTTTCAAGAAAGTTGCCCACTCGCAAATAAGGGCTGCTATTGATCAGCACAAACTCGGAAACATGGCTAAAGTCGGCTGACAGCGCAGGCAGGCTGCCAACGATGTCGAGCCTGAAAAAAAAACGGCCGGTATCGAAAGGATTATTCTCTGTCACCCGTTGACTCCAACTCGCTTGCAGCTCTTGATTAAACAGGGCTCTGCGCTGCCTTTGCACGGTTGACTCTTCGGTGGTCAGTGCAATGCCTGTCTGCGGGTGAAGCAAGGGCACATCAGCACTCCACACCTCCAGCTCATTGACCAGCGTAATGTGTTCGTTTTCCAGCCTGGCAACAGCCAGCAGTGGGTCCCCGGTCAATCGCTCACTACGCAAGGCCGCCATCTGCTCTTCAGAAAGCGTTGGATACAGGGCTCGAAGCCGTTGTTCGATGGATTGCGTCTGCGCGGGATCGAGATCCCCGCCACCCAACAAGTAACCAGAACGCCCCACGGCAAGCCCCATGGGCGATCGGACGGCAGGCCCCAGCGCTGGCTGCTTGAACAACGCGCGCACCAGAGCACGATCCAGCAGTGGTTGTCGTCTGAGCATTTGTTTCAGTTCGGCCCACTGCCCCACATGGGGCAACCCCAACGAAAGACGTTGCGTGTCGGGAAGCGCGTGCATCACCGCGCCATACAGCGTGTCGAACCCATGTAATTGCTCACCGACATTATCGTGTGCCTGGTAGCGCCCGCCCTGCCTGACCAGCACTTTACGCAGCGGAGCTTCAGGGCGACCGATGCTGTCCAGCAACGCCCCATCAAAACGTTTATCACGCATCTCGATGCGGACATCGGCGGACCACCCGTTCAATGTTTCGAGCATGTGCAGCGCCAGCCGGTCGCTGTCCAGGCTGCTGACAGAATCCAGGTAAAGTCCTTCGCAAGCCCGGCTGAGTCGCACCTCTCGCAAATAGAAAAGCGCTTCGTGCGCCATTCGTTGAGTTATTCCAGGATGATTGCGCATGTGCAGGCGATCAGTTGCACTGGCATTACGCGACAGCTCTTGAGCGATCGTTTTCGGCAGATCGGGGAAGATCCGCCGTAGTTGCTGCGTGTCTGCGTCAGCGTGCTGTTCGAAGGCGTCTTCGCGCGCCTGGAACAAGGCGCCACGATGCTCCTCGGCCCAATCGGCCATCCTCGAACGCAACCGCGCTTTTCGCACGTCGATCGCCGGTAATGAATCACCAAACGCCGTACTTTCACCCAGCAGTTTTTTCAGCGTCGCCTCGTCCAGTGACTCAACGATCCCTTGAATTCCATTGGCGTTGCGCAGGCTCTCAGGTACACGGACACCTTGCGCTTGCAGCAGTAGTGCCTGCATCTGGGGATCAGCTTTGGTGTACACCGCCGGATCCGGGCTTTGCAGTTGCGCACGGAATACTTTGATTTGCTCATCAAGCCCGAAGCGCCGAATGCTTTCTTCAAGCAAGGCCGGTGGGCGCCGGACGTGGACGTGCATGTCACGCAGCACGGCTTCATCGACGCCGCTGACGTCCAGGATGCGCCGGGCGGTGACGTCAGAGAAGTCAGCGACTGAATGACCCAAACGACGAAACAACTGTGCGCCTTGCCATTCCATCGGACGCTCGACTTCATGCGCCCAGGCCCCGGCGCCGTTGTGAGTCAGTCGTGGCCGGTAGGCGTTCGCCCGCTGCGGGTGACGGACGCGCCAGGCACTTTCGCCCGGCTCGGTGCGAACCTCGTACAGGCTGCCCTCAAGCGGCAGGAACATCGCTGCGCCGTGGTGATGCAAACCCAGTTCGTCCGGCACCGAATCGGCAGGCAACGAGGCAGCGAACTCATAAGGCGTCAGATCAGGGTTCCACAAGCGCGTGCGTCCATCTTCCAGCACGACGGGCTTGAGACTGTCGACAAAGGTCGAAGGCTTGATAGCCAGCACTTTCCCGGCCACCGCGCCGCCCACCGCGAATGCGCCCAGTTGCGCGAGATTTTCAGCGATGGCCATCAAGTGATCAGCCGCCTCGACCACCTGACCTTCGGTCCAATCCAGAATGCCGGTACAGGTCTCGTCCAACAATTGGTAGGCGGTGTACGCCAACATCAATTCGCCCAGAAACGGCACAAAGGGGACCGCCACCAGGGCCGCGACCTGCAATACGATCGAGGCGACCTTTTCCAGGCTGTCCCAGGTTGCCCAGCGAGAGTTGCGGTCGGTGTCTGCGCAAGGCACGGCAATGGCGCGGGCATCATTGAGAATCTTGTTGAGCTTGTCCTGGTACAACTCTGTCCATGGATCACCCTGTACCCGGCGCGAACTCCACTTCATTACGGTAGAAGGATCATTGAGCGCGGCAAAAAAATAGCCTCGCCGTTCATGAGCGACGAACCGGGCAAAAAAACGCTGGTAGTGCGCAGAACGCAACCGCTGTGCCAAATCTGCCCTGAAAGCAGCCGTCGACGGGTACTCTTTGAGCGGATGCTGCGGATCGTCGGGGATGTACACGAGCACCGGTTCCACTCTGGTAGCACGGTCCAGATCACCGGCCAGCAGCATGATCCCGGTCAGCTTCGCCTCCATGACCTGCAATTGGTAGCACTGCAAAACCCGGGCACCCAGGGCAGGCCTGGCGCCGCCATCGAGCAGATGCAACAAGGACGCGTGAGAGTGCAGGCCGATATCCCCTTTCATGCGGGCCAGGAGTATCGCAGCCCTGAACGCGTCTTTCTGGCTGGTCTTTACATTGAGTTCCAGTACTGCCCTGGCCAGAGCATCCTTGGGCAATAACAACGTTTCCAGTTGCTGGTTGTACTGGCCGCCAATGTCCAGTTCACGACACATCGAAACAAAAGCGCTGACACTCATGCGTTGATTAATGGCGAGCACATCAAATTGCCCGGACATGCTGGGCTCGCTGATAAAACAGGAAGCTGAATCAAAGTAGCGGATGCCTGCTTCCTTTGCCTCAAAGTTGCGCAACGCTGCATCCAGCAAGGAAACGGTCCTGACTTGATAGCCCACTAAAATGCCGGTCGGCAGATAGAGCCTCAAGTAGGTGCGGGTGACATCCACTTCAATGGCGAAGCGTTCTTTCAGTGCCTGTCGAAGCAGGGGTTCAGCAAACTGACGGACATTTGCCAGCGACTCGAACAGCCGATCAACCTTGTTTTGCGATACCCAACTGGCCTTGATGGCTAGCGCCAGCGCCGCGTGAGAAGCCGCCGAGGCGGTCTTGTACCATTGAGGAATCGCCACCGGGGTGCGCTTCAACGCCAGGCGCCTGTCTGGCGAAGCGCGAGTCAGCCAGTCGGGAATTCTTTCTTCAATGAATTGTTGGTGAGGGTTGTAAGGGCGTTGCTGTGCGGAAGTTTCAAACATACGGGTAGCCTATAAGCCGACGTAAAACCGTAGCTTATTGAACTGCCCACTCACAAAAGGCTACATAGTTACCGCACTCACCCTTGCACAGCGTGCTCACGTTTCACTGAAACTTACTGTTCGTCGTTATAAACGAACTTGGGCATTTCCCAGTGAAAACGTATCGCCAGCAAGCGCAGCAAAAAGCCGCCAAACAACGTGATCAGAATCGCCTGCTCTCCCGGCAAGTTCAGGTAAAGACAGAACATGTAGCACCACGCCGCCGCGAAAGAGACGCTGGCGTACAGTTCGCGACGGAAGATCAGCGGGATGTCGTTGCAGAAAATGTCCCGCAGGATGCCGCCGAAAACCCCGGTGATCACGCCACTGACCGAGGCCACCAGCATGCCGTGGCCCATTTCCAGGGCGGTCATGCAGCCGATCAGGGTGAACGCCACCAGCCCCACGGCATCGAGCACCAGAAACAGCGAGCGCAGGTGGCGCATCCAGCGGGCGGCAAACACGGTGAACATCGCCGCGATGGACGTCAGCACCAGGTATTCCGGGTGCTTGACCCAGGTCAGCGGGTAGTGGCCGAGCAGCACGTCACGTACCGAACCGCCACCCAGCGCCGTGACGCAGGCGATCAGGACCACGCCAAACCAATCCATGCCACGACGCCCCGCAGACAATGCACCAGTCATGGCTTCGGCGGTGATGGCGATCAGGTAGAGCATCAGCAACATGGTGGCGGTCCTTGCAAAAAGGCGCGCAGTCTACGCACTTCGCCGTGGCATCAAAAGAGGGCGCACGAAAGCAATGAGGCGAGGGAGCTTGCTCCCGCTGGAGTGCCAAGCGCTCCCTTGCCTTCTTCCGGTCAGAGCGCATTTGCAGTCCTTACGACTGCTACGCAGCCGAGCGGGAGCAAGCTCCCTCGCCACAATAGCCCCGCGCCAGCCAACGGATCAAAACTTGATGAAATGCTTGCGATAGTGCTGCAGCTCGGCGATCGATTCGCGGATGTCGTCCAGCGCCAGGTGGGTGCTGCCCTTCTTGAAGCTGTCGCGAACGTCCGGCGCCCAGCGTGCGGCCAACTCTTTAAGCGTGGACACGTCGAGGTTGCGATAATGGAAATAGCTTTCCAGGGATTTCATGTGCGTATAAAGGAAGCGACGGTCCTGGCAGATGCTGTTGCCACAGATCGGCGACTTGCCCTTCGGCACCCACTTCTCCAGGAACGCAATGGTCTCGGCTTCGGCTTCGGCCATGCTGATGCGGCTGTCGCGCACGCGTTGGGTCAGGCCAGAATTGCCGTGGGTGCGGGTATTCCATTCGTCCATGCGGGCGAGGACTTCATCGCTGTGGTGGATGGCGATCACCGGACCTTCGGCCAAGGTGTTCAGATCACTGTCAGTAACGATGGTGGCCATTTCGATGATGACGTCGTTTTCCGGATCCAGACCGGTCATTTCCAGGTCGATCCAGATCAGGTTCTGCGAATTTTGCATGTGTCGGCTCCTAGGCAATGCTGCGCAGTTTAGCCTAGGCCGGTGGCCGGGCGTGCTAAACTCGCGGCCGTTTTACCTAATCGCTGCATTCTTTATACGGAACACCCATGGCCAAACGCCAACTCAATCGTCGTCAAAACTGGCGCATCGAAAAGATTCAGGGCGAGCGCGCTGCCCGCGCCGCCAAACGCGAGTCCTCGGCTGTCGAGGCACTCGAGGGTGGCGACCTGGGTCCGGAACAGCACGGCCTGGTGATCGCGCACTTCGGTGTGCAGGTCGAGGTCGAGGCCTGCGAAGGTGCATTGGCCGGCCAAGTGTTCCGCTGCCACCTGCGGGCCAACCTGCCTGCCTTGGTGACCGGTGACCAGGTTGTCTGGCGCGCTGGCAACCAGGGCATCGGCGTAATCGTGGCGCAACTGCCGCGCAACACCGAACTGTGCCGCCCGGACAGCCGTGGCCAGCTCAAGCCGGTAGCCGCCAACGTCGACATGATCGTCATCGTTTTTGCACCGCTTCCCGAGCCCCACGCCAACCTGATCGACCGTTATCTTGTCGCTGCCGAACATGCGGGCATCAAGCCGCTGTTACTGCTGAACAAGTTCGACCTGATCGACGAAAACAACGCGCCGGCGCTGAACGCCCTGCTCGCGGTTTACCGCACGCTGGGTTACCCGGTGCTGGAAGTCTCGGCGCACCACGGCAACGGCATGGAACAGTTGCAGAAACAGCTGGACGGTCGCATCAGCGTGTTCGTCGGCCAGTCCGGTGTCGGCAAGTCGTCGCTGGTCAACAGCCTGTTGCCGGAAGTCGAGACCCGCGTCGGTCCGTTGTCCGAGCTGTCCGGCCAGGGCACTCACACCACCACCACCGCGCGGTTGTTCCACTTCCCTGGCGGCGGCGAGTTGATCGACTCACCAGGCATCCGCGAGTTCGGCCTGGGACACGTCAGCCGTGCCGATGTCGAGGCCGGCTTCATCGAGTTCAACGATTTGCTCGGCACCTGTCGCTTCCGCGACTGCAAGCACGACCGTGAACCCGGTTGCGCATTGCTCAAGGCTCTCGAAGACGGCCGCGTGCAACAGCAACGAATGAACAGCTACCGCTCGATCATCGCCAGTTTGCCGGAAAACGGCTACTAAACAGGCACCTGCCCCGCCCTGATCCAACGGGGCGGCGGGCTGCCGGTTCTACTGTTTAAATCACCCGCCAACTTAAACGTCAGACATTTCTGTAAGGCGTCTGCACGCATCCCTGTAGGGCATTTCTCTTTCGCGATCGGCACCTTGTGGCGGCCAGCCAATGACCTAAGTTCAAACCCTCTTCGCACTCCTGCGACATCGAGGGACAGCCATTGCAAACCTATCATTTGTTCATCAGCCCTCCGTGGGTCTACCTGTACGCCCCTGCCCACCGCGTCGCCATTTGCCAGCGCACGGCGGTGTAACCATGCGCAAAGGACTGTTCATTGGCATCAACGATTACACCCATGTCTCGCGCCTGAGCGGTTGTTGCAACGACGCCATGGCCATGGCGTCTGTGCTGAAGACCGACGCCAATGGCGACCCGAACTTCAAGAACATCGTGTTGACCTGTGCCGAGGATTACCTGAGTCGAAAGAAACTCGAGGATCAGATCCGCGAGTTGTTTTCCGGGGACTGCAACGTCGCACTGCTGTACTTCGCCGGTCACGGCACTTTCGACGCCGATACCGACGAAGGCATGCTGATCCCGCAGGATTACAGGAACGCCAATGACGGGATTCGCCTCAGCGATGTTCTTAATTGGGCAACCAAAGCCACCCGGATCAAAAACAAGGTGATCATTCTCGACTGCTGCCAGAGCGGCTCGGCAGGCGAACTGCGCGCCTTGCGCAGTGAAGGCAGCGTAGTGGGCGAAGGCATGACCATTCTTACTGCGTGCAAAAAGGAAGAGCCGGCGATGGAAGGCGCCCAACACGGCGTCTTTACCGGCTTGTTGCTCCAGGCTCTGCACGGCGGCGCCGCGAATATCCTCGGCAAGATCACTCCCGGCAGCCTCTATTCGTTTGTCGACAACGCCCTTGATGCCTGGGAACAGCGGCCGGTGTTCAAGACCAACGTGTCGCAGTTCATTTCCCTGCGCGAGGTTTCACCGCTGATCACCAAGGAAATCCTGCGCAAACTGCCCGAGTGGTTTGCCGAAGCGGAATCGGTCTACCCGCTCGCCCCCAGCTTCGAGCCCAGCGAACCCGAGTTCAATCCGGAACACGGCGAGGTCTTCTCTCAACTGCAAAAGTGCAATCGTCACAGCCTGATCGAACCGGTTGATGCCGAACATATGTATTACGCCGCCATTCACTCCACCGGCTGCCGCCTCACCGCCCTCGGTGCCTATTACCGCGAACTCGCAATCAAGGGACATTTCTGATGCCAGTGTTTATCAGCTACCGCCACATGGATCGCGCCTACGCGGTCAACATCAACACCCGCCTGATGCAGGCCAACATCAAGACCTATCTCGATGTGCTGGACGCCGAATCCCAGACCACCGACGACATCACCGGTGTGATCACGCGCAACATCAGTGAATGCACGCACCTGCTGGCAGTGGTGTCGGAAAAAACCGCACTGTCCTGGTGGGTACCGTTCGAAATCGGCGAGGCGACCATCACCAACCGACGCATCTGCTCATTCAAGACCGGCCCAACGGAACTGCCGCTGTACCTCGATAAATGGCCGAAACTGACCAGCGACAGAGACATCGAGTTCTTCATTGATGCCTATCGAAACGAATCGACCATCAAGCGATCGATGTCACTGGAGTCGGTTAACGGCAGCGAGGCGGTGCGCAGCGTCAACAAAACCAACGCCGATCGATTTCACACGGATCTCAAATCCAGGATCATTCGCGGTTTCTGAAGGATCAGGTCGGCTGTCAGTCCGACATCGCTGGCAAGCCAGCTCCCACAGGAATCGTGCCCACACGGAGAATGCAGCGGCCTGATAAACGCCGAAAAAAAACCGACATCACTGTCGGTTTTTTTGGGATCACTGCTTCGCTGGCTCAGCCGGCTTCGGCGCCGGATCATCAAACAGATTCAAACGCTCGCGCAGCTCGTGGGCCGGCAGCGGTTCCTTGTCTGCCGGCAGCGCATTCGGGTCGACCGGTGCAGCCGGGGTGGCGCCTGGCGCTGCAGAACCTTGCGGTGCATCAGGAGCAGGTTCCGCGCCTTGCGAACCTTCAATGGCGCGCTGGGCTTTCTTGGTCAGCACCACAATGTCGATGCGACGGTTGACCGGGTTGAACGGATGTTCACGGTCGAACAAGGCAGACGAGGCATAACCCACCACCCGCGCCACCTGCCCGTCCGGATAACTGCCCGCCACCAGCGCACGGCGGGCGGCGTTGGCACGGTTGGCCGACAGTTCCCAGTTACCGAAATCGCCCTGGCCGCTATACGGTTTGGCATCGGTGTGGCCGCTGATGCTGATCTTGTTCGGCACCGCTTTGATGGTGTCGGCCATGGCCAGCAGGATGTCTTCGAAATACGGTTTCAGACGCGCAGAACCCGAGTCGAACATCGGCCGGTTTTCGGCATCGACGATCTGGATGCGCAAGCCGTCCGGGGTGATCTCGAACATGATCTGGTCTTTGAATTTCTGCAGCTGCGGGTTCTCTTCAACCTTGTTTTGCAGTTCTTGCAGCAACAACTCGAGACGTTCCTTCTCGACCATTTCGGCCATGCCTTCGACCTGTTCGGCGTCGACGGTCACCTTGTCCGGTTGCGGCTGGGACTTCACCTCGGGGTTGAGGGTGTTTTCCGGCGCCAGGGTCGGCGTACCGCCAAGGTCGATGATGTACGGCGTGCCGCTTTCGGAAAAGCCGATCGGGTCCTTGAAGTAACCGGCGATGGCGATCTTCTGTTCCGGCGTTGCCGTCGACAGCAGCCACAGCACCAGGAAGAACGCCATCATCGCCGTGGCGAAGTCGGCGAAAGCGATCTTCCACGCCCCGCCGTGATGCCCGCCGGCGATGCGCTTGACGCGCTTGATGATTATCGGCTGGTTATTTTCCATGGCTTAACGACCGCGAACCGCTTGTTCCAGCTCGGCGAAGCTAGGGCGGTGCGCCGGGTACAGAACCTTGCGCCCGAACTCGACGGCCAGCGATGGCGGCATGCCGGAAGCCGAAGCCACCAGGGAAGCCTTGATGGCTTCGTAGACGTTCAGCTCTTCCTTGGCATCGTGGGCCAGGGAATGGGCCAACGGGCCGAAGAAACCGTAGGCAGCGAGAATACCGAAGAAGGTACCGACCAGCGCCGCACCCACGTGCAGGCCGATGGACTTCTGATCGCCCTCACCCAGGGACGCCATGGTCACCACGATCCCCAATACCGCCGCGACGATACCGAAACCGGGCATGGCGTCGGCGATGCCGTTCACTGCATGGGACGGGTGCTCAAGGTCTTCCTTGAGGCTGTAGAGTTCCATGTCGAACAGGCCTTCCAGCTCATGGGGAGCCATGTTTCCGGAAGACATGATGCGCAGGTAATCGCAGATGAACGCGGTCATGCGCTCGTCTTTCAGGACCGTCGGGTACTTGGCGAAGATCGGGCTCGCGGCGGCATCTTCGATATCGCCTTCAATGGCCATCATGCCTTCACGACGGCTCTTGTTGAGGATCTCGTAAATCAGGCCAAGCACTTCAAGATAAAAACCGTGGCTGAAACGCGAACCGAACATGCTCAGGGACTTCTTGAGCACATGCATGGTCATGTAGCCGGGGTTGGCCTGCAAGAATGCGCCGAGGGCCGCACCACCGATGATCATCACCTCGAAAGGCTGGATCAGGGCGGCAATTTTGCCGTGGGAGAGCACGTATCCGCCGAGCACGCTCGCGAATACGACGATGATGCCGATTATTTTAGCCATAGGTAGGAGAGCACTTACTGAGTCGGGTTCAAGGTCATATTCGGAAGTTAAAAAATCTCTTCTTCTACTTATCGGCAAAACTGCGCCAGACTATAGCCAGTTCAGGCGAAAAGCCAATTTGACCCATTCCGGGCGCAGGTAACGCAGACGATGATCGCCTCCAGACATGGTTAACGAAACGAACGTCCCGACTCCCAAACCAACCACGCTCCAAGGCTGGGTCAAGCTTCTGGATGGCGTCCGCCTGCCGGTTCCGCAGGCCAGTCACGACCGCGTCTGCCGGGCAATCCGCGACAGTCGCAGCTCGCTGCGCGACATCGCCGATTTGATGCAGGACAGTCCGGCTTTGGCCTTGAGCGTGATTCGCGAAGCCAACCGCCACACCCACGGCAGCATGACCGAGCCGGCAGAAAACCTTGAGGTAGCGATCAACCGCCTCGGTTTGAAACGCACCGAAGAATTGCTGGAACGCTTGCCTGCCGCGCCCATGGGCGAGATTCCCAAGGCACTGCGTCAGCTACAAATGATCAGCCAGCACGCGACGCAACAAGCCAACGGTTTTTTCGCCAGCCGCCTCGCACGCCTGTGGCAGGACATTCATTGGGGCAGCCTGCTGTTTCTGTCACCGCTGTGGCCCCTGGCATTGACGCATCCGCAGTTGCTCGAAGAATGGGAGCTGCGGGTCATCCATAAAGGCGAGTCGGCGTGTAAAGTCGAAAAGCAGTTGTTTGGCGCGCGCCTGCTGGAAATCGGCCTGGCCCTGGTGGAGGCCTGGCACCTGCCGATCTGGGTGCAGCAAGGCTATAAACTGTTGCTCACCGAACAGCGGGAACTGGTCAAAGTCCTGCGCATTGCCCGCGACAGCGAGCATCCTTTGCGACAGCAAAATCGCCTGGATGACGATCCGACGCTGCGCCGCTGGCTCAACCAGCCCGCCAACACGGTGCTGCTGGCCAACGGGCTGGCGCTGTCGGCGCAACAGGCCTGGGACAGTCCGCACAGCGAGCGCTGGCAGTACCTGACCAGTCTTTACCTGCAAATGCCCATGGACGAGGTGCAACAACAATTGCACCAGCAGGCCGCCAACAGCGCCCGCCATCACGCCATGCCCGACCTTTGGCACCCTGCCGTTGCATTGCTCTGGCCATGGGGCACGAATCGAGTGCATGCCGGTCTGTTGCCAGCCCCGGCGCCGACCGCCGAAGACCTGGCAAAGTGGCGTCGTCAATGTGCCGAATTGCTGATCGAGCCGAGCCGCTTCACCAACGCCATGCACTTGACCACCTCGGCCCGCGACGCCCTGGTCGCGTGCGGCATGCGCCGGGTAATGATCCTGATGGCTGATCGAGCCCATGCCAACCTGCGGGTGCACCAGAGCGCCGGTTTACCGAAAGAAGTGGCCGGGATGAATTTCGCGGTCAGCCAGAGCACGGTGCTGCAACGGCTGCTCGCGCAACAGGCGCAGGTGCGTTTGACGCCAGCCAACAACGCACAGTTTTCCGCCCTGCTGCCCAACAGCCTGCGCTCACAATTCAGCGGTGAGCATCTGTTGCTGCGCTCACTGGTCAATAACGGCCGCGTGATCATGATTGTCGTGGCGGATCAGGACGGCGGTCCCTTTTCGGAAATCACCGTACAAGCCTTTGGCAAAACCGCGCAGTGCATCGAGAAAGCCCTGCACAGCTTTAGCCACCGCGGCCAGTAAGGCTGCGTTACAATCTTCCCTTTTTGTGCCCTGGAGACCTCACATGTCTGACTTCTCTGGCTTGCCGCTGGTGATCGAGCCGAGCGACTTGCTCCCTCGCCTCGATGCCCGCGAACTGATCCTGGTGGACCTGACCAGCAGCGCCCGCTACACCGCAGGGCATATTCCCGGTGCTCGTTTTGTCGACCCCAAGCGCACGCAACTCGGTCAGGCGCCTGCGCCGGGACTGATGCCGCCGCAGGCTGCACTCGAGACGTTGTTTGGTGAGCTGGGACACAACCCCGACGCAGTCTACGTAGTGTACGACGACGAAGGCGGCGGTTGGGCCGGGCGCTTTATCTGGCTGCTGGATGTCATCGGCCACCGCAAGTACCACTATATAGACGGCGGCCTGACAGCTTGGCTGGCGGAAGGCTTGCCGATGTCGATCCAGATCCCGCCAGCCGTGGGTGGTCCGGTTTCACTGACCTTGCATGACGAACCCACCGCTACCCGCGAGTACCTGCAAAGCCGTCTCGGCGCCGCCGACCTGGCGATCTGGGATGCCCGCGGACCGCTGGAATACTCCGGCGAGAAAGTGCTCGCGGCGAAGGCCGGTCATATTCCCGGCGCGATCAATTTCGAATGGACGGCGGGCATGGATCAGGCGCGCCAACTGCGCATTCGCACCGACATGCCGCAGATCCTTGAAAAACTCGGCATCACGCCGGACAAGGAAATCATTACCCACTGCCAGACCCACCACCGGTCCGGCTTCACTTATCTGGTGGCCAAGTCCCTCGGTTATCCGCGGGTCAAAGGCTACGCCGGTTCATGGGGCGAGTGGGGCAATCACCCTGACACGCCTGTCGAGCTTTAAGGTTTTTAAGGACACCCAATGAAAGAACGTTTGTTTATCCTCAGCCAGTACCTGCTGCCCCACCACTTGCTTTCGCGACTGGCGGGCTGCGTCGCCGAATGCCGGGTGCGCTGGTTCAAGAATGCCTTTACCGCCTGGTTTGCCAAGCGCTATCAGGTGGACATGTCCCAGGCATTGGTCGAAGACCTGACGGCCTATGAGCACTTCAACGACTTCTTCACCCGCGCCTTGAAAGACGGCGCACGTCCGTTGGACGAAACACCGGGCGCGATCCTCAGCCCGGCCGACGGTGCGATCAGCCAACTCGGCCCGATCGAACACGGTCGCGTGTTCCAGGCCAAGGGCCACAGTTTCAGCGTGCTGGAATTGCTGGGGGGTGATGCTGCCAATGCTGCGCCTTTCATGGGCGGTGATTTTGCGACCATTTATCTGTCGCCGAAAGACTACCACCGTGTGCACATGCCGCTGGCCGGCACCCTGCGCGAAATGGTCTACATCCCGGGCCGGCTGTTCTCGGTGAACCAGTCCACCGCTGAAAACGTGCCGGAACTGTTCGCCCGCAACGAGCGAGTCGCGTGCATTTTCGACACCGAGCGCGGGCCGATGGCCGTGGTATTGGTGGGGGCGATGATCGTCGCGTCGATCGAAACCGTTTGGGCCGGCCTGGTCACACCGCCCAAGCGCGAACTGAAAACCTTCCGTTACGACGAAGCCGCCCGTGCGCCGATTCATCTGGAAAAAGGTGCGGAACTGGGCCGCTTCAAGCTGGGTTCGACCGCTGTCGTACTGTTCGGGCCGGATCAGGTGAAGTGGACGGAAGACATGGTCGCCGGCGCCCCGGTACAGATGGGCCAGGGCATGGGCCTGCCGAAGGCTTAAAGACCACGCTGTACCTTGTGGGAGCGGGCTTGCCCGCGATTGCGGACTGACCGTCAACCGTGATGTTGATGGTTGGTCAGTCATCGCTGGCAAGCCAGCTCCCACATTGATTTCCAGCGTATCAGAGCTGTCCGTCGCGATCGCGGAAGCCCAGCAAGTACAGCACGCCATCCAGCCCCAGGGTGGAAATCGCCTGCTTGGCCGATTGCTTGACCAGCGGCTTGGCACGGAACGCCACGCCCAACCCGGCAATCGCCAGCATCGGCAAGTCATTGGCGCCGTCGCCCACGGCAATGGTCTGCTCCAGACGCAAACCTTCCTTGTGCGCCAGTTCTTTGAGCAGATCCGCTTTGCGCTGCGCATCGACAATCGGCTCGATCGCCACGCCAGTCACCTTGCCGTCGACCACTTCCAGTTCGTTGGCGAACACGTAATCGATACCGAGCTTGGCCTGCAATTGCTTGGCGAAGTAGGTGAAACCGCCCGACAGAATCGCAGTCTTGTAACCCAGGCGCTTGAGTTCGGCGAACAGGGTTTCAGCGCCTTCGGTCAAGCGCAACGAAGCGCCGATAGAATCCAGTACGCCGACATCCAGGCCTTTGAGCAAGGCCAGACGCTCCTTGAAGCTGGCACGGAAATCCAGTTCGCCGGCCATCGCCCGCTCGGTAATTTCCGAAACCTTGTCACCCACACCGGCGGCCTTGGCCAATTCGTCGATCACTTCGGCTTCGATCAGCGTCGAGTCCATGTCAAACACCGCCAGACGACGGTTGCGACGGAACAGCGAATCCTCCTGGAACGCGATGTCGACGTTCAGCTCCTGGGCGACGCTGAGGAATTCGGCACGCAACGCCTGCGGATCGGCCGCCTCGCCGCGTACGGAAAACTCGATGCAACCCTTGCCTTTATCAGCCGGAGTATCCAGCGGCATGCGCCCGGACAGGCGATCGATGTGATCGATGTTCAAACCGTACTTGGCGGTGATCGAACTCACGGCCTGCAGTTGTCCGGCAGTCACCTTGCGGGTCAACAACGTGACGATGTGGCGCTTTTTGCCCTGGTTGCCGACCCACTGCTGGTAATCCTCTTCGGACACCGGCGTGAAACGCACCTGTTGATCCAGCTCATAGCCCTTGAACAGGATGTCCTTGAGCACGGATTTACCTTGCTCGGTATCGGGAATTTCAACCAGGATGCCGAACGACAAGGTGTCGTGGATCACCGCCTGACCGATGTCGAGAATGTTCACACCACCCTGGGCCAGAACGCCGGTAATGGCCGCAGTCAGACCCGGACGGTCGACTCCCGTGATGTTTATCAGGACGATTTCGCGCAAGGCGCACCCCCGCAGGTGGAAAAAAACCGCATTCTACCCACTTTCAGTGACCATCGGGCACCGTGAGCGCTTTGACGGTCTAGGGCCTGTCGCTATACTGCGCGTCAACTTCACGGACAAAGAGCCGAGCTCAAGTGAACCGGCCCACGCCAGTTAAAACCGATAACTTCTTCCTGCTGATCTTCCGGGCACTGCGTCACCGCCGTGTACCGATTGCATTGCGCATTGCCAGCCATAACGTGATCCTGGTCGCTCTGGCCCTGGTGATCTACGCCTGTGTGATGGGTTTGCAGTTCAAGCAGGCCATGCATGAGCAGGCGGATGCGCTGGGCGAAAGCCTGACCACGCAGACGGCCACCTCGGCCACCGAGCTGCTGGTGTCCAATGACATCCTCAGCCTCAACGTGCTGCTCAACAACCTGACCAAGAACAAGCTGGTGGCCCACGCCGCCATCTACAGCGTGGATAACCGCATCCTCGCCGAAGCCGGTCAGCGGCCCAAGCACGGCTTGCTGGGCGAAGCCGAGGGCATGTACCAGAGCAAGATCACCTTCCAGGACGTGACGGCCGGGCAACTGCGCATCAGCCTGGACATGGATCAGTTCCAGCAGCCGATGACCATCAGCCTGCAAAGCATGGGCATCCTCAGCGCGATCCTGCTGGCACTTTCCCTGGCCTTGAGCCTGCGCCTGGGTCGGCACATCTCTACGCCGCTCCTGCAATTGCGCGTCTGGCTGCGCAATATCGACGAATACACCCCGGCCACCGAACGCCAGGACGAGATCGGTGATCTGGCCCGGCAACTGCACGCCAACTTCGCACCGGAACCGGCCGAGCCTGAACCGGAGCCGGAACCCGAGCTCGAAGACAGCGATGATGACGATGCCGAACCGGGCTTCGAAGTGCGCAACCTGCGCGATCCGAGCTTCGACGAAAGTCGGCCGATGGCGGCGAAGAAAGCGGCCCCACGGCGCGTTGTCAGCACCGTTGAAGACGATGACGACGATGCGTTTGCCGATTTGCTCGATGACGCAGACAGCGTAGTGAAACCGCTTGCCCGCCCTGCTCCTTCGAATGTACCGCAGCACAGCGCCGTTCTGGCCGTGCAGCTGGGCTCCCAGGAGCAACTGCGTCGCTTGCCGCGCACACGTCTGGAAGAATTGCTCAAACGCTATCGTGATTGCCTTGATCAGGCCGCTTCGTTGTACGAGAGCGAACTGCACACCCTGAACGACGGCAGCACACTGATGCTGTTCCACACCGAAGACAGCGGCGACGACTACCTGACCAATGCCATTTGCTGCGGCGAATTGCTCCGCGCGCTCGGCCACCAGTTACAAATCGAAGTCGCCGACAGCGGCATCACCCTGCAATTGCAGCTGGGCCTGACCCTGGGCGACGATTTGTTCGGTCTGAGCCAGATCGATCTGCTGCTGACCGATGCCGCCCAGGACGCCCTGGCCCTGTCGCAACACAGCCGCAACCTGCTGCTGGTGGAACGCAAGATCAGTGACGACGCGCTGATCCGCCATCGCGCGCGGATCCGCCCGATTGCCAGCCCTGAAGGCGCTTGCTGCGTAGAGCGGTTGATGGAGCCTTATCCGTCGATGCTGGAGCGGCAATTGGCGCGGATGCACGAACGCCGGGCGTAAGCCTTAAGCCCCGTTGTGAAAGAGCCCGCAGATCATCACTCGTCTGCGGGCTGATCGTTCCCATGCTCAGCGTGGGAATGCCTCCAGGGACGCTCCGCGTTCCAGCCCCACCTCCTTCCAGCCTGGCCCTGATGTGACGCAGAGCGTCACGGGCTGCATTCCCACGCTGAGCATGGGAACGATCATCTCCAACCCGCAGAAACAACAAGGCCCGCATCAAAGCGGGCCTTGTCATGAATCAATCACAAGCTTAGAAGCGGAACACTTCCATGTCCGTGCGAATCGGCGAGGCCATCGGGATCTTCGGCTGCTTTTCCGCTTCCGCCGCCGGTGCCACAGGCTTGGCCGCCGGTTTTTTTGGCGCTTCGGCGATTGGCGGTTGGTTGGCCAGAGGCTTGAGCGCGGTCGACAGCTGTTCGGCCAGTTTCTGCAACAGCACACCCTGAGCCTGAACCTGCGCCGCCGTGCTGCCGGCGTGCTGCTCCTGCAAATGAATGATGCGATTGTCGCGGACCTGCCCACGACGGTCGATGAGGCGCCATTGCGCATCGAGGATGGCCGGCTGCTTGGTCCCAGAATCCAGGCGCGTGATGGTCAACAACACTTGAACGTCCGGCGTGAAGCCAACGGTGGCCGGCGCCAATACCACGCGCTGGCTGTCCAGATGACCGGCGACCTGACGCAGCAACAACTGGTCGATGTCGGAAGACAGGCTGCCGGCCCAGCGACCGTCGGTCGCGGCTTGCAGGCTGCCGTCGGGCTGACGCTGCAACAGGGTTTCGCGTTGCAGATAGTCGGCAACGGTCACCGGGCCCAGCAATACAGCCATGCCCGCGCTTTGCGCAGGCTGAACCGGACTACCGCTGTCCAGTTGATACAGCGACACCGGCTGGTGAACGCTGCAGCCCGCCAGGCCAAGAACGCCGGCGAGCATCAGAATAAAAGGAAGGCGCAGAGCAGTCATCGTCCCATCCAGGTGATTGCCACAAGGCTAATCACAGTGAAAATACTCAATAAATATGAAGAACGCTCGGCCACGCCGGCGCTTGAAAGGCCATATCATCCGTGAATATGCGTTCCGACTCCAGCGCGAAAGCGTCGATCTACGCGTTAAATCGTAGATCGAGCGCTCTAGGACGCTTAATTGAGGTTTTCGACGAGCAGCGCATCCACCCGCTGGAAGCCACGCGGCAGTTTATTACCACGACGCCCACGCTCACCCTTGTAGTGTTCGAGGTCGTCTGCTTTCAGTGACAAGGTACGTTTTCCAGCCTGAAGCACCAAGGTTGCACCCTCCGGGATAACGGCGATGTCCGTGACATATTCTTCGCGACTGGCCACTCGCTCACCGGAAATCCCGATGATCTTGTTGCCTTTGCCCTTACCTAATTGTGGCAGATCGCTGATCTTGAAGATAAGCAGGCGACCTTCGGTGGTCACCGACGCCAACCAGTTCTGTTCACGATCGGCGACAGGCCGCGGCAGGATGACCTTGGCGTTGTTCGGCAGGCTCAACAGCGCCTTGCCCGCCTTGTTCTTGGCCTGCAGGTCTTCACCCTTGACCACGAAACCGTAACCGGCATCGGAGGCGATCACGTACAACGCATCGTCTTCGGGCATCAGCACGCACTCGAAACTCGCCCCCGGCGGTGGCGTCAGACGACCGGTCAGCGGTTCGCCCTGGCCACGGGCCGATGGCAGCGTGTGCGCTGCCACCGAATAGCTGCGACCGGTGGAGTCGATAAACACCGCAAATTGGTTGGAACGCCCCGCCGCCAGGGCCTTGAAGCCATCGCCAGCCTTGTAGGAAAGCCCGGTGGCGTCGATTTCGTGACCTTTGGCCGAACGTACCCAGCCTTTCTCCGACAGAACGACTGTTACTTTCTCGTTCGGCAGCAGATCGTGTTCGGTCAGGGCCTTGGCTTCAGCACGCTCGACGATTGGCGAACGGCGGTCATCGCCATAGGTTTCAGCGTCCTTGATCAACTCGCTGCGCACCAGCTTCTTCAGCTTGGCTTCACTGCTCAGCAAAGCTTGCAGCTTGGCTTGCTCCTTGAGCAGTTCATCCTGCTCGGCGCGCAGCTTCATTTCTTCCAACCGCGCCAACTGACGCAAGCGGGTGTCGAGGATGTAGTCAGCCTGGATCTCGCTCAGGGCAAAACGCTCGATCAGCGCGGCTTTCGGATGTTCCTCGGTGCGGATGATGTGGATCACTTCATCCAGGTTGAGGTAGGCAATCAGCAAACCGTCCAACAGGTGCAGGCGACGCTCGACTTTATCGAGGCGGAATTGCAGGCGTCGACGAACGGTCTGAACCCGGAACTCCAGCCACTCGACCAGCAAGGCGCGCAGGTTTTTCAGCTGCGGCTTGCCATCCAGGCCGATGATGTTGACGTTGACCCGGTAACTCGACTCCAGCTCGGTGCTGGCGAACAGATGCTGCATCAGCGCATCGTGGTCGAAGTTTTTCCGCGCTCCCGGAATGATCACGATCCGGCACGGGTTCTCGTGGTCGGATTCGTCGCGCAAGTCAGCGATCTGCGGAGCCTTGGACGGTTTGGCCTGCATCATGGCCGCGATCTGTTCCAGCACCTTGGCACCCGAAACCTGATGCGGCAGCGCGGTGACGATGATGTCGCCGTCTTCGATGTGATAAACGGCGCGCATGCGCACCGAGCCTTTGCCGGTTTCATACATTTTCAGCAGATCGGCACGGGGCGTGATGATTTCCGCTTCGGTCGGGTAATCCGGGCCCTGGATATGCTCGCAGAGCTGTTCGACCGTGGCTTTGGGCTCATCCAGCAAACGCACGCAGGCACTGGCGACTTCGCGCAGGTTATGCGGCGGCACGTCAGTGGCCATGCCCACCGCGATACCGGTGGTGCCATTGAGGAGGATGTTCGGCAAACGTGCCGGCAACACCAGCGGTTCGTCGAGGGTGCCGTCAAAGTTCGGTCCCCAGTCCGCGGTGCCCTGGCCCAGTTCGCTGAGCAGCACCTCGGAGTAGCGCGACAGTCGCGCTTCGGTGTATCGCATGGCCGCAAAAGACTTGGGATCATCCGGCGCACCCCAGTTGCCTTGGCCGTCCACCAGCGTGTAGCGGTAGCTGAACGGCTGGGCCATCAGGACCATGGCTTCGTAGCAGGCCGAATCGCCGTGCGGATGGAACTTGCCGAGCACGTCACCGACGGTACGCGCCGATTTCTTGTGCTTGGAATCAGCGTCCAGCCCCAGCTCGCTCATGGCGTAGATGATGCGCCGCTGTACCGGCTTCAGGCCGTCGCCGATATGCGGCAAGGCACGGTCCATGATCACGTACATGGAGTAGTTGAGGTAGGCATTTTCGGTGAAGTCAGCCAGCGATCGGCGTTCTACGCCATCTAAGCTGTCTGCAAGGATGTCGCTCATGCGGGCCTCATCGGTTCGTTGTCTGGCGCAGCAGCATGGTGCCACCGCGCTGGGTAAATTCAAGTTTGTTCAGTGCGCTCATGCCGAGCAACACCTGGTCGCCATGCAGGCCGGGCGCCACCAGTGCGCGGACATCCCGCAGCACGATGTCGCCCAGTTGCAGGCGTTCTATACGGGTGCGATAGCCCTGGCTCAGGCCATTGGCCGTGCTCAGGGTCACACCGAAACCTTCTGCCAGCTGCAAGCGCTTGGCCAGTTCCGCCGGGACCGCCACATCAGTGGCCCCGGTGTCGAGCATGAAGTCCACCGGCTGCCCGTTGATATGGCCACTGGCGACGAAGTGTCCCTGGGCATTGCTGGCCAGTTTCACCTCGATGTAACCATTGCCCTGTTCCGAGCTCACCATCACATTCGGGTTTTGCTGACGCTCTTCCCACTGCCCGAAAAACCGTGTGGCCAGAAACAGCGCCGCACACCAGGCCAGCACCATCAACACTCGACCGGCGCGTTTACCGGGTGTTTGCTGGCTCACGGCGCGTTCCAGCCACCGTCAGGCGCGGCAAAGCGCCAGACGATCGGACGAAATTCACCATCGGCACGGGCTCCGGTGTTGTTGTCGATACCGATCCAGGCTCCGTCAGCGTCGACTACCAATGCCTCCGTGAGGCCGAAATCCTGGGGATAACGCCGATTTTCCTGCAATGCCTCGTCGGCAAACGACCAGCAACGCTCGAGCTTGGCAGTCAATGCGTCGCGGCGACAGATCTCGAACGCATTGCGTTCCAGGGTGAACAGCTTGCCGTTGAACAGTGACAGATCGGCAAAGTCCCGGGGCATTGCCCTGGCATGGGGGAACTGTGCAGGCTGCATTTCTTTTCCGTCTTCGCTGAGCAGCACGCAGCCGCCGTCGCAATCCCAGACGGTTTGCTTGCGCTTGACCAGCAGCAATCCACGGTTCTGGCGTTCAGCGGCCAACCACAACTGGTCACCCTCAGGATTGATCGCCAGGCCCTCGAACAACGCGTTGAAACGCAACAGCATGCCTCTGGCCCGAGCTTCACGCACCATCAGCGGGGAAATCTTCAACCAGGAAGTCGGCCCGGTCGGCGGAATTTGCAACACCGCTGCATGGGCTTCACTGACGACATAGCGATTGCCGGCGTTGTCGCAAGTAATGCCTTCGAAGTCCAGACCGCCGCCACGCACGAATGACGCCGCCCAGGCCCGCGAACGCAGGCCCCAGGGCAAGCCGCTGTCAGGCACCTGCGGCACGCCGATGCCCACGGCCTCTGCACGCCAGACGCTGGCCTGGGTATCGAGGCGGTAGATCTGATCGTCGTCGCGGTCGGAGATCGTCCACAGTTCCTTGCCGCACTGAGCCAGCCCGGACAGGTTGCCGCCGCGCATGCCATCGATGGCATGCTCGGACAACAGACGCAGTTGCGGTGCCGGTTCGCCGGACACCGTCATCGAGGTCAGCAGCAACGCACACACCAGGGCAAAGCCCAGGCGCATCAGCCCAGCACCTCCGCCAGGTTGCCCTTGGATTCCAGCCAGGTCTTGCGATCGCCAGCGCGTTTTTTCGCCAGCAGCATGTCCATGATTTCCGAGGTCGCCTCGAAATCATCCAGCGTCAGTTGCACCAGGCGCCGGGTGTTCGGATCCATGGTGGTTTCGCGCAACTGCGGCGGGTTCATTTCACCCAGACCCTTGAATCGGGTGACCTGAGGCTTGCCGCGCTTCTTCTCCGCCACCAGGCGATCAAGAATGCCGTCGCGTTCGGCTTCGTCGAGGGCGTAGTAGATCTCTTTGCCCAGGTCGATGCGGTACAGCGGCGGCATGGCGACATACACGTGGCCGGCATCGACCAGCGCACGGAAGTGCTGGACGAACAGGGCACAGAGCAATGTCGCGATGTGCAGACCGTCGGAGTCGGCGTCGGCAAGGATGCAGATTTTGCCGTAGCGCAGCTGGCTCATGTCCGCCGCGCCCGGATCGACGCCGATGGCCACGGCAATGTTGTGCACTTCCTGGCTGGCCAGCACTTCGCTGCCGTCGACTTCCCAGGTGTTGAGGATCTTGCCGCGCAACGGCAGGATCGCCTGGAACTCTTTGTCCCGCGCCTGCTTGGCCGAACCGCCGGCGGAATCACCTTCCACCAGGAACAGCTCGGAGCGCATCGGGTCCTGCCCGGCGCAATCGGCGAGTTTGCCCGGCAGCGCCGGACCTTGGGTGATGCGCTTGCGCTCAACCTTTTTGCTGGCCTTCAGACGACGACCGGCGTTGTTGATCGCCAGTTCGGCCAACGCCAGACCGGTTTCCGGGTTGGCATTGAGCCACAGGCTGAACGCATCCTTGACCACGCCGGAAACGAACGCCGCGGCTTCCCGGGACGACAGGCGCTCCTTGGTCTGGCCGGAGAATTGCGGTTCTTGCATTTTCATCGACAGCACGAAAGCGATGCGCTCCCAGACGTCTTCCGGGGCCAGCTTTACGCCGCGCGGCAACAGGCTGCGGAATTCGCAGAACTCGCGCATGGCGTCGAGCAGGCCCTGGCGCAAACCGTTGACGTGGGTACCGCCCTGGGCGGTCGGGATCAGGTTGACGTAGCTTTCCTGCACCGCGTCGCCGCCTTCCGGCAGCCACAGCAGCGCCCAGTCCACCGCTTCCTTGTTACCGGCAAACGCGCCACAGAATGGCTCGTCCGGCAGGCGCTCGAATTCGCTGACCGCATCGACCAGGTAGGAACGCAGGCCGTCTTCGTAATGCCATTCGACTTTCTCGCCGGTGGCTTTGTCTTCAAAACTGACCAGCAGACCCGGGCACAGCACGGCCTTGGCCTTGAGCACATGCTTGAGGCGGCTGATGGAGAACTTCGGTGAGTCGAAGTATTTCGGGTCCGGCGCAAAGAACACGCTGGTACCGGTGTTGCGTTTGCCGACCGTGCCGACCACTTCCAGCTCGGTGGCCTTGTAACCATCGGCGAACGTCATCTGGTATTCGTTGCCGTCACGCTTTACACGCACCCGGACTTCGGTCGACAAGGCGTTGACCACCGAAATACCCACCCCGTGCAGACCGCCGGAGAACTGGTAGTTCTTGTTGGAAAACTTGCCACCGGCATGCAGCTTGGTGAGGATCAGTTCGACCCCGGAAACACCCTCTTCGGGGTGAATGTCCACCGGCATGCCACGGCCGTCGTCGCTGACTTCCAGCGAGTGATCGGCGTGCAGGATGACCTGCACCGATGTCGCATGCCCGGCCAAGGCTTCGTCGACGCTGTTGTCGATGACTTCCTGGGCGAGGTGGTTCGGCCGACTGGTGTCGGTGTACATGCCGGGGCGTTTGCGCACCGGGTCGAGGCCCGAGAGGACTTCGATGGCGTCGGCGTTATAAGAGCTAGCGCTGGGAGTGGCCATGGGGTCTCGTCGTCAGTCGTTCATTGAAAATAGGGGCGAGGTTTCACAATGCGGTGAAATCTATCGCCTGATACACATCGGCGCCAATGCCGGCAAAACTCAGCATGGCTGGAAGCTGTGCGGCAAACCCCTGGAAACTATGGTCGCCGCCGGCCTGGATACGCAAGGCACAGGCCCGGTAATACTGCTGGGCCAGGCGATAGTCCAGCGTTTCATCCCCCGTCTGCAACCATACCTGATACCGCAGCGGGTCCAGGGGTGGCGGCACTTCCAGCTCGGCCAGCGCCGTTACGTGGTCGTGGGTCAGTTCCCAGGTCTCATCGGTATACAGGTTTTTCTGCGTCCCCAGAAATCCGTCGAACATCCGGTGCGGGCTGACGGCAGGGTTGATCAGCAGGGCTTTCAGGCCATGGCGCTCGGCCAGGTGAGTCGCATAGTAGCCGCCGAGTGAGCTGCCGACCAGTAATGGCCGCCCGAGCGCTGCAATCGCCTGTTCAAGCTGACCGATGGCCTCGCGGGGATGGTGATGCAAGGCCGGGACGCGCAAATGGTCGCTCAAGCCCAGCCGTTCCATCACTGCGCTCAACTGCGTGGCCTTTTTCGATGCAGGCGCGCTGTTGAAACCGTGGATATAAAGGATCGAACCGGACATTTGGACTCCCTGCGCGTCGGGTAAAGAAGCGGAGTTTACAGGGACTCGGGGGATGTTGGGTGCCATCGCCACCGAATTGAACACAGCCCCTGTGGGAGCTGGCTTGCCAGCGATGAGGCCGTCACATTCAACATTGATGTTGTCAGGCAGTCCGTAATCGCTGGCAAGCCAGCTCCCACAATGGAAATCAGTGTTCGCGGGAAACGTGTCAGTAGCCGTTGGAGCCGTAGTCGACCTGGAAATCGAAACCGGTAACGCGTTCCACCCCGGTTTGCAGCTGTCCATCGGGCATCAACCGCAACCAGCGATACCCCGGCGCCTGCTCTCCGACCGTGAAGTCCTCGCTACCCGGTTCAAACTGAATGCAGGTCGACGGCGAGGCGATCAGACGCACTTTGTCACGCAATTGATCGATCTCCTGATGCACATGCCCCCACAGCACGGCACGCACCTGCGGAAAACGATCGAGCACTTCAAAAAAGGCGTCCGGATTGCGCAAACCGATCGGTTCCATCCACGCACAACCAATCGAAACCGGATGATGGTGCAGGCACACCAGATGATGCCGCTGCGGTGCCTCGCTCAACGAGCGGGCCAACAGTTGCAATTGTTCGTCCTGCAGGTAGCCCGGCACTGAGCCCGGCACTGCCGAATCGAGCAGCGTGACTCGCCAGTTGCCGATATCCACTACCGGCTCCAGCAATGCACTCTGAACGGCGGCCTCGGCCATGATCTGCGGCTCGTCGTGATTGCCGGGAATCCAGCGCGCCGGCGCATCGAGCTGTCGGGTCAGGTCGCGAAACGCCTGGTAAGACTCCAGCGAGCCGTCCTGAGACAGGTCACCGGTGGCCAGGACCAGGTCGATCCGTGGCTGCTGGGCGCGCACCCTTTCAAGGACTTTTTGCAGGCTGTCGCGGGTGTTCATGCCCAGTAGCGTGCCGTGCGCCTCGGCGAACAGATGGCTGTCGGAAATTTGCACCAGCAGTGCCGGCTCAGCGGTGCTCAAGGTGGATACGCTCGGCAAGGTGTTCTCCCAGGGCGTGATCACGGGATTGGATGATTGGCGCAATTATGCTGGGGGACGATCGAAAGAAGAAACCTGTGAACCTGACGCAGTTCACAACTGCGACGGAAGTTAACGTACCACTTCGTACTCATGCCCCAATGCCAGGCAATGACTCAGCCACTCGCCCAGGAACATGTTCAGCTGGGCTTTTTCGTCGGGCTGGTGCATCGAGGCATTTGGATAAGGATAGATGCCGCGAAAGCGTCGCGCATGTTCGGCACTGACCACTTCGGCCATGCAGGCATCGTGATAGACCTGTACTTCCAGTTGCGGCACCGGTAGCCAGGGCAGACTGTGCTCCTGACGCACTTGCAGGGTGGTGGTGTACGGACAGACCTGCAACACCTCCAGCGCCAGCACGCCGAGCATCTGGTCGCCATGGGTCACGGCGATGCGCCTCGCCGCAGGCTCGCTGCGCATGTCCGGCAACAGTCGCATCAGGCGCGCGTAGTTCGCCTCACAGGACGCTTGCAGCCCCACGAGGTCCACTCGATAGCGATCGCGCAGTTTGTTTACGACCATAACCCCCTCACTTCAACGCGATTCAAAGCCAGCCATTGCAAGGCAATGATGCTTGGCGCGTTGGCAATACGTCCATCGCGTACGGCTTGCAGGGCATCTTCAAAGGCCCACACCGAAACGCGGATATCTTCGGCCTCTTCCTCCAGTCCATGCAGGCCACCGGCGCCGGTGGTGTCGCAACGCCCCAGGTACAAATGCACGAATTCGTCGCTGCCGCCCGGCGATGGAAAATATTTGGTCATCGGCCAGAGCGCTGCGATTTCAAGCCCAGCTTCCTCCTGCGCTTCGCGGTGAGCAACTTCTTCCGGCTGTTCGTCCTTGTCGATCAGACCGGCAACCAGTTCTACCAGCCACGGATTGTCGGTCTTGCCGAGGGCACCGACACGAAACTGCTCGATCAGCACGACTTCGTCTCGCTGCGGATCGTACGGCAGCATGCACACTGCATCATGACGGACGAACAGTTCACGGTTGATTTCGCGGCTCATGCCACCGGCGAACAATTCATGGCGCAAGTGCACGCGTTCGAGCTTGTAGAAGCCCTCGAAGCACTTTTCGCGCCGAACGATCTCTACGGCGGTCGGAATGGCGTTGGCAAAATCGGTCATGACAATCCTCATTACTTCAATCCGATACGAGATTCCTTTTCCCGTGGAACCTCGACTTCGCGCCATCCTAACGCGCCCGTGAGGTTTGATGCAGCCCCTTTCCCGTCAGCGGGATAGACGGTGAGGACGAAACCCACTCTAATTAGCTTAGTGGCGAACTGACTGCTCCGTTGGTAGTCGAAGCGGGTAACTTTTTGCCTTTCCCTGATTTATGAAGGACGCACATGTCGCTTTTTAAAATCGCCTCCGTGGCCGCTATCGCCCTGACCCTGGGCGCCTGCCAGAGTTTGTTCCAGCCCAATTATCGCGCACCGCTGGAAGTCACCCGCGACGCCACCGAACAGCTTCAGCCGGGTTGCAAGGATCAGGATTGCCCGCTGGTGAACATCGACACCCTGCACTTCCCCGCGGAACCCGCACTGGATGGCATCATCGAAAAACGCCTGCTGGCAATGACCCGCACCTCGCCCGATGCTCCGGTCGCGCCGACGCTCGCGGCCTATCGCGAGCAATTCTTGCGCACTGCGGGGCCACGCAACAGCAGCTACCTGCAAGCGAAAGTACGCGAGCAGCATGACGGCTTGGTGATCATCGAATTGTCCAGCTACCTGGACACTGGCGGCGCCCATGGCACGCCGGGCCGCGGCTTCATCAACTACTCGCGTCAGCAGCATAAAGTGCTGACGCTGGCGGACATGCTGGTGCCAGGGCAGGAAGAGGCGTTCTGGAAAGCCGCGCAGGTGGCGCACAACAGCTGGTTGATCAGCACCAAGCTCGATCAGGAACCGGAGTTCGTCAAAAGCTGGCCGTTCCAGAAAACCCAGAACGTGGCGCTGACCTATGGCGGGGTGATCCTCAAATATGAAACCAGCAGCATCGCGCCGTACGCACTGGGCCATGTCGAACTGAAGATCCCCTACCCTCGCCTGAACGGCATCCTCAAGCCCGAGCTGTTTCCCGGCCGTAACTGAAGGCCCGGCCCAGCACCAGTTGCAGCAGCCCTGCCACCACCAGTGCCGGCAGGGTTGCACCGATATCGGCATACAGGTTGGCCAGCAGATGATAGGTGCTGACCCCGCCCAGCCAGGCGAGCAGCGCCGGCCAGCGCAGCGCGGCTGACGCCACCTGGCCACTGCGCTTGCGCAGAATGAAGTGATCCACCAGCACCACGCCAAACAGCGGCGCAAACACCGAGCCGATCAACAGCAGGAAGTTCTGGTACTGCGCCAATGGCGCCAGCAAGGCGATCAGCGTGCAGATCACGCCGATGGCCAATGCCAGGTGCTCGATTTTCAGGCGCAACAGAATCCCGCTGGACACCGCTGCCGAGTGAATGTCGGCGAAGGCGTTCTCCGACTCGTCCAACAGAATCAACAGCAACGGAATGCCCAGGCCGGCGCCGGCCAGTGCCAGCAACAGGGCATTGACTTCACCGCTCGGCGCGAACGCCAGGGTGTAGGCCACGCCCAGGCTCATCAGCCAGAAATTACCGATGAAGAAACCGATGGCGGTGCCACCGAAGACGTTTTTCGCCCGCTTGCCGAAACGCGAGTAGTCGGCAATCAAAGGCAACCACGACAGCGGCATGGCGATGGCAATGTCGAAGCCCACGGCAAACGGCATCGAGCCATCGCCGGCCTGCGTCCACAATGCGGCCAGATCGGCCTTGGCGAACAGGTTCCAGGTCAACCAGATGCACGCCGCCAACAGCAACCAGATGCCCCACTTGCGCAATATCTTGCGCACGAAGGTCAACGGACCGCTGACAGCGAGCAAGGTCGCCAGCGCGCCGAAAAACAGCGTCCACAGCACCGGGCTCGACATCAGGCTGGCATCGCTGAAAGCCTTGGCGCCCAACAGGCTGGCGGCATCGCGCATGACGATGATTTCGAACGCCCCCCAACCGATCAGTTGCAGCAGGTTCAGCACTGCCGGCAGGCTCGCGCCCTTGGCGCCGAGGCTGAGTTTGAGTGCAGTCATCGATGACAGGCCGGTGTCGCTACCGATCACCCCGACCGCCGCCAGTAGAAGAACGCCGACCAGCGTGCCGAGGAAAATCGCCAGCAACGAGCCCGACAGGCCCAGGCCTGGTGCGAGCAATGCGCCGGTCTGCAGGACCATCAGGCCGATGCCGAGGGAGAACCACAGAGAAAACAGATCGCGGCCGCCGAACACACGTTTGTCGATCGGCACGGCGATATCAGGTGAGTAAGTGCTGGGTTGAATGCTCAAGGGTGTTATCTCAGAGGGACATTGTTGTGTAAACCACCCTTGTGGCGAGGGAGCTTGCTCCCGCTCGGCTGCGCAGCAGTCGTAAAATCGGTCATCGCAATCTGGCACCCAGAATGCGGTGGCTGGTTTTGGGTCTGCTTCGCAGGCCAGCGGGAGCAAGCTCCCTCGCCACATGGATAAGCGGCGCACCCGAGTGCGCCCGGTCAGATCAAACCTTCTTGTACAGCTGGCTGCCTTCCTGCTTGAAGCGCTCGGCCTGTTCGGCCATGCCTTGGGCAACGTCCACGTCGACCGCTTCGATGCGTTGGTTGGCCGCGTACTCGCGGACTTCCTGGGTGATTTTCATCGAGCAGAACTTCGGCCCGCACATCGAGCAGAAATGCGCGACCTTGGCCGAATCCTTCGGCAGGGTTTCATCGTGATACGAACGAGCGGTGTCCGGATCAAGGCCCAGGTTGAACTGGTCTTCCCACCGGAATTCGAAACGCGCCTTGCTCAAGGCGTTGTCGCGAATCTGCGCGCCCGGATGTCCCTTGGCAAGGTCGGCGGCGTGGGCGGCGATCTTGTAGGTGATGATCCCGGTCTTCACGTCATCCTTGTTCGGCAGACCCAAGTGCTCCTTGGGCGTTACGTAGCAAAGCATGGCGCAACCGAACCAGCCGATCATTGCCGCACCGATGCCGGAGGTGATGTGGTCGTAGCCCGGCGCGATGTCGGTGGTCAGTGGGCCGAGGGTGTAGAACGGCGCCTCGTCGCAGCATTCGAGCTGCTTGTCCATGTTCTCTTTGATCAACTGCATCGGCACGTGGCCCGGGCCTTCGATCATGCATTGCACGTCGTGTTTCCAGGCGATCTTGGTCAGCTCGCCGAGGGTTTCCAGTTCGCCGAATTGCGCTTCGTCGTTGGCGTCGGCAATCGAGCCCGGACGCAGGCCATCGCCCAGCGAGAAGCTGACGTCGTAGGCCTTCATGATTTCGCAGATGTCTTCGAAATGAGTGTAGAGGAAGTTCTCTTTGTGATGCGCCAGGCACCACTTGGCCATGATCGAACCGCCACGGGAGACGATGCCGGTCACGCGTTTGGCGGTCATCGGCACGTAGCGCAGCAGCACGCCGGCGTGGATGGTGAAGTAGTCGACGCCCTGCTCGGCTTGCTCGATCAGCGTGTCGCGGAACAGCTCCCAGGTCAGGTCTTCGGCGACGCCGCCGACTTTTTCCAGGGCCTGATAGATCGGCACAGTACCGATCGGCACGGGCGAGTTGCGGATGATCCACTCACGGGTTTCATGGATGTGCTTGCCGGTGGACAGGTCCATGACCGTGTCCGAACCCCAGCGAATGCCCCAGGTCAATTTCGCCACTTCTTCTTCGATGGACGAACCCAGGGCGCTGTTGCCGATGTTGCCGTTGATCTTCACCAGGAAGTTACGGCCGATGATCATCGGTTCCAGTTCGGTGTGGTTGATGTTGGCCGGGATGATCGCGCGGCCCCGGGCGATTTCGTCACGGACGAATTCGGGGGTAATGACTTTCGGCACGCTGGCGCCGAAGCTGTGGCCGGCGTGCTGCTGGTCCAGCAGGCCGGCGGCGCGGGCCACTTCCAGCTTCATGTTTTCGCGGATGGCGACGTATTCCATCTCGGCGGTGATGATGCCTTTGCGCGCGTAGTGCATCTGGCTGACGTTGGCGCCCGGTTTCGCGCGACGTGGATTGTTGACGTGAGCGAAACGCAGCTGGGTCAACTCGGGATCGGCAAGGCGTTCCTGGCCGAAATTCGAACTCAGGCCAGCCAGTCGCTCGGTGTCGCCACGGGCCTCGATCCACGGCGAACGCACATCGGCCAAGCCTTTGCGCACGTCGATGATGACGTTGGGATCGGTGTACGGGCCTGATGTGTCATAGACCACGACCGGTGCGTTGACCTCGCCGCCGAAGTCGGTCGGCGTCACGTCGAGGCTGATTTCACGCATCGGCACGAGAATGTCCGGACGAGAGCCCTGGACATAGATTTTTTGCGAGCGGGTAAACGGCTGAACCGATTGCTGATCGACCTTGGCCGATTCACTCAGGTTGGTGGCGATTTTTGCTTTTGTAGTCATCACGGGTTCTCCAGACATCATCCAGGCAGTGGATTTTTGTCGGAGCGAACCTGTAAACGAATGGACGCACGGGCGCTGGAAAACCAGCTGTGCTGTGCTCGGTGCACGAGGGCTGTTCGATTGTCGAACAACATCCCGGACGAAGCACAAGAGGACTCGCCGGGTGACGAGAAATCTTGTTCCCTACGCAGGCGTTAACCTGATCAGGTTCAACGGGATCCGAAATTATTCGATCTCAGCCTCATAGCAAGGCACCCCGACAAGAACCCGGCCAGTCTAGACACAACTGGCAAAGAACGCCAACACCGCTGCAAACACCTTGATGAATGGCGTAATTACGGGGGAAGGCAGGATTGTTGCCGATTGAATGCACAACTACACTCGCTACGCCGAGGCTGCGCATTGACGCTGCACCTGTAGCGCCTTAGCCTTGGCGCTTAAATTACTTGTGTAATATTTCTACTAGGGATCGCCTATGCTGCGCAAACTCTCACTGGCCGTTGCCGTGTCATGTGCGTCCAATGGAATGGCCTGGGCAGCAGAAGCGCCCTTGTCGACAAAAAACGATCTGGTCAGCGTCTACCAGGAGGCGGTGGACAACAACGCCGACCTCGCTGCCGCCATCGCTCAATATGGCGCCCAGAAAGAAGTCGTGCCCCAGGCCCGCGCCGGGCTGCTGCCCAATCTGTCGGGTGGCGCGGATGTCACCAGTGTCCGCACGTCTATCGATCAGCCGTCGGCCACTGCCAACCGCAATGCCCACTCTTACCAGGCAACCCTGGCACAGCCGCTGTTTCGTGCCGATCGCTGGTTCCAGTTCCAGGCCGCCAAGGACGTCAACGAACAGGCCGCCCTGCAACTCTCGGCGACCCAGCAAAACCTGATCCTGCAAACCGCCGACAGTTACTTCAACGTGTTGCGCAGTCAGGACAACCTGGCATCGACCAAGGCCGAAGAAGCCGCGTTCAAACGGCAGCTGGATCAGTCCAACGAACGTTTCGATGTCGGCCTTTCGGACAAGACCGACGTCTTGAACTCACAAGCCAGCTACGACACTGCACGTGCCAACCGGATCGTCGCGCAGCGTCAGGTGGATGACGCGTTCGAAGCCCTGATCACCCTGACCAACCGTCAGTACAAGGCTATCTGGGGCATTTCCCATAACTTGCCGATCCTGCCGCCGGCACCGAACGATGCCAAGGCGTGGGTCGACACAGCCGCCAGACAGAACCTCAATCTGTTGGCCAGCAACTATGCCGTCAGCGCCGCCGAGCAAACCCTCAAACAGCGCAAGGCCGGCCATGCACCGACCGTTGATGCCGTGGCCAGATACCAGAAAGGCGATAACGATGCACTGGGCTTCAGTAACCCGAGTGCCTTTGGGCAGTCGTACAAGGGTGATGTCGAGCAATCGTCGATTGGCCTGCAATTGAACATCCCGATCTACAGTGGCGGGCTGATCAATTCCCAGGTCCGTCAGTCTTACGCTCAACTGGACCAGACCGAGCAGCAGCGCGAATCCCTGCGCCGGCAAATCGTCGAAAACACCCGCGACCTGCATCGCGCGGTGAACACTGACGTCGAACAGGTACAGGCGCGCAAGCAATCGATCATCTCCAACCAGAGCGCGGTGGAAGCGACCGAAATCGGTTATCAGGTGGGGACGCGAAACATCGTCGACGTGCTGGATGCGCAGCGCCAGCTGTACACCTCGGTGCGCAACTACAACAACACCCGCTACGACTACATCCTCGACAACCTGCGCTTGAAGCAGGCCGCCGGCACCTTGAACCCGGGGGATTTGCAGGACCTGACGCGTTACCTCAAAGCCGACTACAACCCGGACAAGGATTTCCTGCCACCGGATCTGGCCAAGGCTGCGGCTGAACAGTTGAAGGCCCGGCCGGGTCAGTAAAAAGGCAACTTGGGTGAAAAGCTTTCTGTGGCGAGGGAGCTTGCTCCCGCTCGGCTGCGAAGCAGTCGTAAAACCTGGCAATGCGATATGTCTGTATGCAGTGCGGTGTCGGGGTATGGGGCTGCTTCGCAGCCCAGCGGGAGCAAGCTCCCTCGCCACAATTGGTCAGTGGCCAGCGATCAACCGGCCTAGCCCATCCAGCAACCGCTGCAATGCGCCCTGATTGCTGCGCATCACTTTCAAGCCTGCTTCGGCCATGCGTTGTGCATCCCGCGGCAATTCGAACAGCCGCTGAACTGCCAGGGCTAAACCTTCGGCATCTTCCACTTCCTGCAAGGCCCCGGCACTGCGCAGTTGCGCGGCGATTTCGAGGAAATTGAACAGGTGCGGGCCACTCAATACCGGTTTTGCCAGCGCGGCCGGCTCCAGCAGGTTATGCCCGCCGTTGGGCACCAGACTGCCGCCGACAAAAGCGCTGTCGGCCAACGCGTAGAGAAACAGCAATTCACCCATGGTGTCGCCGAGCAGCACCGAAGTACCGGCACCAACCGGCTCGCCGCTGGAACGCCGGACCGTGGCAAACCCTTGTTGCTGGCACAAGCCGTACACCGAATCGAATCGCTCCGGATGACGCGGCACCAGGATCAGCAACGAATCAGGATGATCGGCCAGCAACCGGCGATGGGCCGCCAGCACCACTTCATCTTCGCCGTCATGGGTGCTCGCGGCGATCCACACCGGGCGCTCCTGGGCCTGCCATTGGCTACGCAATTCGCTGGCGCGCTGCAACAGTTGCGGATCGATCGTCAGGTCAAACTTGATCGAGCCGGTCACTTCAACCGTTTCTGCCCGCGCCCCCAGATCACGGAAACGCTGGGCCTCGGCTTCGGTCTGCACCGCGAACAGGCTCATCTCGGCGAGCATTGGTCCGGTCAATTTGCCGAAGCGGCCATAACCCTTGGCGGATCGTTCCGACAACCGCGCATTGGCCAGTGCCACCGGAATCCCGCGCTTGGCGCATTGATGAATATGGTTGGGCCACAGCTCGGTTTCCATGATCACCGCCAGTTTTGGTCGGGCCCGATCAAGAAAGCGTTTAGCGGCGCACGGCAAGTCATAGGGCAAATAACAGTGCTGGACGCGCGGCTCAGTGGCAAACAACGCCTGGATGCGCTCCGAGCCAGTTGGCGTCATGCACGTCACGGTGATCGGCAATTGTGGATAGCGTTGCAGCAAGGCACGGATCATCGGCGCGGCAGCAATGCTCTCGCCCACCGACACCGCATGCACCCAGATACCGCCCGGTTTCATCGCGGGCATGCCATAGGAGAAACGCTCGCCAATGCGTTTGGCATACGCCGGCGCCTTGCGTGCGCGCAGCCAAAGCCGAATCGCCACCAATGGCAGCCCCAGATAAAACAGCGCGGTGTAGAGAGTTCTATTCATGGCGGCGGAGTTTATCGGCTTTTTTCGCCGATCGCCTGCAAGTGCACGGCAAAACGTTCAGCAAGCCAGCGAGCCGCCGGACCGAGCGGTTCGTCGCGGCGCCAGACCAGCTCCACCACCAGCGCCGGCGGGGTCCATTCGCTGACCAGTTCCACCATCTGATTCTGATACGTCGGGTACTGCACCACGTGGCGCGGCAACCATGCCCAACCCAGGCCGCGCACCAGCCATTCGGCCATCACGTAGAAACTGTCGGCACGCCAGACTTGCGGGCTGGCTGGCTCGCTGCCCGGATAAATGCTGGACTCCGTCGACATCAACAACTGCCGGTGTTGCGCCAGTTGCTGGCAGTCCACTGTGCCCTTGGCCGCCAGCGGATGTTCCCTGCCGCATACGGTGACCATTTCGACGCTGCCCAATACCCGCCGTTCCAGCGCTTCGGGTATCTGATCATGAAAGAACAACAACCCCAGATCGGCCCGCCGCTCCACCAGTTTGCGCGCGACATCGCCTTGGGCGGCGCTGGTCAACTGCACTTCGACACTGGGAAATTTTTCCGCCAGGGCTTCGAAGCTTTCGATGATCGGCTGGTAAGGCATCGCCTCGTCCTGCGCCACACGCAAACGGGCCTCTTGCCCGCGCATCATCGCCAACGCCCGGCCATTGAGGCGTTCACACTGGCGCAGCACTTCTCGGGCCTCCTCCAGTAATGTCGTGCCGGCCTCGGTGAGTTTCGGCTGACGGCCGCTACTGCGCTCGAACAGGCTCACGCCCAGGTCTTCCTCCAGCAATGCAATAGAACTGCTGACCGCCGATTGCGCCTTGCGCTGATCCCGCGCCACGGCGGAAAACGATCGTTGCTCAGCCACGCTGACAAACAGCCGCAGCTGCTCCAGATTCCATTGTGTGTTCATGGCTCAACCCATCTCCAAAGCAGATAGGTAATGACTTTACCGCATCTGGGGAATCTCTAAAATGCCGACCTCAGAGAGCAACACTTCACACGAGGATTGAACCATGACCGCCTACTACTATCTGGCCATCGCCATCTGCGCCGAAGTGATTGCCACTGTTTCGATGAAAGCGGTCAAAGGCTTCAGCACACCGTTGCCCTTGTTGCTGGTCATCGTCGGTTACGGGATTGCCTTCTGGATGCTGACGCTGGTGGTGCGCAGCGTGCCGGTGGGTGTTGCCTACGCGGTGTGGGCCGGCATGGGCATCGTCATGGTCAGCGTGGCGGCGCTGTTTATCTACGGGCAGAAACTGGATGTGCCGGCGATGCTGGGGATGGCGTTGATTGTGCTGGGGGTTGTTGTCATCCAGCTCTTCTCCAAGACTGCCGGGCATTAAGCTCGCACCTAATGCACTGTGGGAGTGAGCCTGCTCGCTCCCACAGGATTTTGATTCGCCGTGTTGATCGCCAGCAAAACCTCCAATCTTCGAGTCTGTATACTGCGCCCTCGTCTTGAACACTGAGGTCGTCGCATGCCATCCGTTATTTCCACCGACGTTCTGATTGTCGGCGCTGGTGTCGCCGGCCTCTGGCTGAATGCGCGCCTGCGCCGCCAGGGTTTTTCGACCGTGCTGGTGGAAAGCGCCAGCCTCGGCGGCGGGCAAAGCATGAAATCCCAAGGCATCATTCACGGCGGCGCCAAGTACGCATTGCATGGCGCAATCACCGGTGCCTCTGAAGCCATTGCCGACATGCCCCGTCGCTGGCGGGAAGCGCTGGCCGGTGACGGCGAGCTGGATCTGTCCGGCGTGCGCCTGTTATCGCAAGCCCATTATCTGTGGTCCCCCGGCACGATCGCCGGCAACCTCACCAGTTTCTTCGCCAGCAAAGCCGTGCGCGGCCGTGTCGATCAGGTCAAGGGCGAGCAATTGCCGCCCGCCCTGCAAGACAAGCGTTTCAAGGGCAAGGTCTATCGACTGGCCGAATTGGTGATCGACGTGCCGAGCCTGATCCAGCGCCTGGCCGATCTGGCGGGTGATGGCCTGCTCGCCGGTCAGAAGATCGAACCGCTGCTGGAGGCTGGTGTTCTGGTCGGCCTGAAAGTCGATGAGCGTGAAATTCGTGCGCAACGCATCGTCTTGAGCGCCGGTGGCGGGACAGCTGCGCTGCTTGAAGCTTTGGGGTTGAGCCAACCCGCCATGCAACGTCGCCCGCTGCACATGATCATCGCCAAAGGCCCGAGCCTCAAGCCGCTGTATGCCCACTGCCTGGGTGGTGGCACCAAACCGCGCCTTACCATAACCACCCATCCGGCAGCCGATGGTCAGTGGGTCTGGTACATGGGCGGAGACATCGCCGAAAGCGAAGGTGTGGCTCGCGAGCCCGCCGAACAGATCGCCACCGCACAGAAAGAACTCGGCCAGTTGTTGCCCTGGATTGATCTGAGCACGGTGCAGTGGGCAACCTTGCGCGTGGATCGTGCCGAGCCGTTGCAATCGGGCCTGACCCGCCCCGACAACGCCTTCCTCGCCGAGGAAGGTCGATTGTTGGTGGGTTGGCCTACCAAGCTGGCATTGGCGCCGGACTTTGCCGACCGGGTGATCGCCAGCCTTGCACGCGACGGCATTCAACCGGGTCCGGTAGCGGCGCTGCCGCCGCTGCCAAGGCCACCGATGGGCATTCCGGTCTGGGAGCAACTACTGCCATGAGCCAACCTACCCTGCACGACCTGCATCGCCCCCTGGGCAGCACCGGCCTGATGGTTTCTCCGCTGGGCCTGGGCACCGTGAAACTCGGCCGGGACCAAGGGGTGAAGTACCCCAACGGCTTCCAGATTCCGGACGATGACGAAGCGCGCATGCTGCTCAAGTTGACCCGGGACCTGGGCATCAACCTGATCGACACCGCCCCGGCCTATGGCCGCAGTGAAGAGCGCCTCGGCCCGCTCTTGCGCGGCCAGCGTCAGGACTGGGTGATCGTCAGCAAGGTTGGCGAAGAGTTTGCCGACGGCCAATCGCGCCACGATTTCAGCGCTGCACATACCCGGCTCTCGGTTGAACGCAGCCTGCAACGCCTGGAAACAGATTTCATTGACCTGGTGCTGGTGCACTCCGATGGCAACGACCTGGCGATCCTCAACGATTGCGAAGTCTATGCAACCCTCGCCGCGCTCAAGGCCGAGGGCAAGATTCGCGGCTTCGGTTTTTCCGGCAAAACCGTCGAGGGTGGCTTGAAGGCGCTGGAGCAAGGCGATTGCGCAATGGTCACCTACAATCTGAACGAGCAAAACGAGAAAGCCGTGATTGACTATGCTGCTGCTCACGGCAAAGCCATTCTGGTCAAAAAAGCCCTCGCCAGTGGTCACGTTTGCCTGAGTCCCGGGGTGGACCCGGTGCGCGCCAGTTTCGAGTTGCTGTTTGAACATCCGGGGGTGGCCAGTGCTATTGTCGGAACGATCAACCCGCTGCACCTCGCCCACAACGTCGCGACCGTTGCCCAGGTCCTACGTAGCCACTGATGCCGCCCCACGCGGCCTAAAGCAGGAGCCGACATGCCGCGTACGCTCATTAGAAAGAATCCGAGCAACTTCAAGACCCTGCCGTTATTCGTCGAAGCGACTCCCGAAGGCCTGAGTTACCAGAGCGTCGGCAGGCCGCTGAACTTCTCCCAGACCCTGCAACGTCGCCGCCCGGTCACCGTCGCCGACAGCGAGCGCTTTGCCCTGGAACTGGCCAACCTCGGCGTTTCGGTGCGCCTGACGCTGCATTGGCAGAATCGCGATTACTGGGTACTGGTGCGTCAGCGTCGCCAGGATCGCGGGGACGTCGTGCTCAAGCTGATTTCCGGCTACGTGCCGGCCCACGAGCTGAACCTGCCGCTGCACACGGCGATCCAGGAGATTGCCGAAGAATGCCTGCTGGAAACCCCGGAAGGCTGGCTCGGTGGGCGCTTCAACGACACATGGTTGCCCGCGCCCTACTCGTCTGCTCTGCATTACCGCGAAGCCCTGCCGTTTCGCCTGTCGCCACTGTCCGGCTCGGCGCGGCCGGTGCGTTGCGCCAACCTGCAGCTGATTGAGCGGCCCCGGGCCTATGTGCACCTGCCGACGGCATCGTTGCAGTTGATCTATGATTTGCGCCTGGACGTGCCCAAGGAAGCCAAATCCCTGAGTCTGTTCCACGTCGACGAACGGCTGGAAGGCGATCAACTGGTGGCCCGACTGGATCGCAAGCGGCCCGATCTGTACTTGATGCCTTTGCAGGACGGCCACCCGTTGGCCGAGCTCTATACCTTGAAGAAGGATCAACTGTACCCGGCGAGCACGCGCGGGTTGTTTCTGGCCGAGAGCTTTGCCCGGCAGGAAGGCTGGTTGGTGAGGGATGAGCGCATTCGCTGGAAGGACTGGGTCCGCCAGCAAGGCTTGACGCCACCGACGAAAGACTCAGGCCTGGCGCGACTGCGCGGGAAGGCCAAGCAACTGCTGAAGAAGATCGTACCGCGCAAGGCTGCACGATAGGCTGATCAGGACGCTGCCGTGGCGAGGGAGCTTGCTCCCGTTGGGTCGCGGAGCGACCCTAAAACCTGCAATCGAGTTGCACCAGGCAAATCGCATTCAATGGTTTTACGACCGCTTCGCAGTCGAACGGGAGCAAGCTCCCTCGCCACAGTGATCACGCGTTATTCGGACTTGCGGATTTTCTCGACAATGGCGGTAGTGGAGCTGTTTTCCACCAGCCCCAGCACTTTCACGGTGCCGCCGTAGGCAGTCACGATGTCCGCGCCCACCACCTGGTCAATCCCGTAATCCCCACCCTTGACCAACACGTCCGGCTTGACCTCGCGCAGGAGGTTTTCCGGGGTGCCTTCGGCGAAGCTGATCACCCAGTCCACCGCACCCAACCCGGCCAGCACGGCCATGCGTCGGTCGACACTGTTGATCGGACGACCCGGCCCTTTCAAGCGACTGACCGACGCATCGTCGTTGACCGCCACGATCAGGCGATCGCCTTGGGCGCGCGCCTGTTCGAGGTAAGTCACGTGGCCGGCATGCAGAATGTCGAAGCAACCGTTGGTGAACACGATCTTCTCGTTGTGCGCACGGGCGTCGTCGACGGCCAGCAGTAATTGCTCGAGCCCCAGCACACCGCGCTCCGAACCTTCTTCACGCTGGATGGCGCGACGCAGTTCCGGCGCACTGATCGCCGCCGTACCGAGCTTGCCGACCACGATGCCCGCGGCCAGGTTGGCCAGGCCCACCGCATGCGGCAGTTCCTCGCCGGCAGCAATCGCCGTCGCCAGGGTGGAAATCACCGTGTCGCCGGCGCCGGTCACGTCGAACACTTCACGGGCGCGAGCCGGCAGGTGCAGGGCCGGATGATCCGGGCGCAACAGCGTCATGCCGTGTTCGCCACGGGTCACCAGCAAGGCGCCAAGGTCCAGGTCGTGCATCAACTGCGCGCCCTTGCTCACCAGCTCGTGCTCATCGGCGCAACCGCCAACGATGGTTTCGAACTCGCTGAGGTTCGGTGTGATCAGACTCGCACCGCGATAGATCGAAAAATCCTTACCCTTGGGGTCGGCCAGCACCGGAATGCCACGGGCACGAGCTGCCTGAATCAAGACTTGATGGTTTTTCAACGCACCCTTGCCGTAGTCGGAGAGCACCAGCACCTTGATGCCTTCGAGCAATTCGTCGACTTGCACCGACAACGCCAGCGAGTCGGTGGCGAACGGTTCTTCGAAGTCGATACGCAGCAATTGCTGGTGCCGACTCATGACCCGCAACTTGACGATGGTCGGTTGATGCGCGATGCGCTGGAACAACGCCCGCACACCTGCACCCTTGAGGCTATTGACCAGACTGTCGGCGGCTTCATCGTCGCCGGTCACGCCAACCAGCGAGGCTGGCGCGCCAAGGGCGGCAATGTTCAACGCAACGTTGGCGGCACCGCCGGGGCGGTCCTCGATGTGCTCGACCTTGACTACAGGTACTGGCGCCTCAGGGGAAATCCGTGAGGTACCACCATGCCAGTAACGGTCGAGCATGACATCGCCGACCACCAAGACAGGGGCTTGATCGAATCGCGGCATGGACAACTTCATGGAGCAACCCACATACAAAATGAACAGGGGCGCGATATTAACACAGGGTTGCCGCAGGCTTGTGCGACGGCTGCATCGGGATAAATTCGCGAGGGCAGGACTGTAGAGAGCAACGAGGCTGCGACCTCTTGATCTTTAAAAACAAAGTCAAAAGATCGCAGCCAGGGCAACGCCCTGCAAAAGATTATTTCAGGCGATGTCTTCAGCCGGCGCGTCCAGCCCCATCGCATGTAAACGCGAGTAGTAGCCGTTTTGCGCCAGCAGTTGAGCGTGGGTGCCGCGTTCGACGATCTGGCCCTGCTCCATCACCAGAATCAAATCGGCTTTTTCGATGGTCGACAGACGGTGAGCGATGACCAGCGTGGTGCGCCCTTTCATGACCTGGTCCAGTGCCGCCTGAATGTGGCGCTCGGACTCGGTGTCGAGGGCCGAAGTGGCCTCGTCGAGGATCAGCAATGGCGCGTTTTTCAACAGTGCCCGCGCAATCGCCAGACGCTGACGCTGCCCGCCGGACAGCAGCACGCCGTTTTCTCCGACCTGAGTATCGAGGCCTTCAGGCATCTGCGAGATGAAGTCCATCGCATAGGCATCCGTGGCAGCCTTTTCAATGTCTTCGCGCGGCGCGCCAGCCAGGTCGCCATAAGCGATGTTGTTGGCAATGGTGTCGTTGAACAGCGTCACGTGTTGGGTAACCTGCGCCACGTGCCGGCGCAGGTTGCGCAGGCGATAGTCTTCGATCTCAACGTCATCGAGCAGGATTTCGCCAATGTCGTGATGATAGAAACGCGGAATCAGGCTGGCCAGGGTCGACTTGCCGCTCCCTGAACGGCCGACCAGTGCAATCATCTGTCCCGGCGCCGCCGTGAAGTTGATGTTTTTCAGCACTTCACGGTCAGTTCCAGGGTAGGTGAAGCTGAGGTTGCGCACCTCCAGATGCCCGCTGACGCGGTCTCGCTCGACCGTGCCGCTGTCGACCTCGGGCTCGACGTCCAGTTGCTCGAAAATGCTTTCGGCACCGGCGACGCCTTTCTGGATGGTCGAACTGACCTCCGACAACTGGCGGATCGGCTTGGGCAGCAGGCCAGCGGCGGTAATGTAGGCCACCAGATCACCGGCGGTGGCATCACCGCGCAGGAACAGCACCAGGAACATCAACACAGCCATGGCGGTGTAGATCACCAGTTGCAACATCGGCGTGTAGACCGCGCCGGTCTTGGTCATGCGCAACTGCTTCTCGGTGTTGCCCTGGCTTGCGGCAGCGAAGCGACGCTCTTCATAAGTCTCGCCGCCGAAGCTGCGCACCACGCGATAACCCTGAATGGTTTCGGAAGCCACGTGGGTCACATCACCCATGGCCACCTGGATCTTCTTGCTCTGCTTGCGGAATTTTTTGCTGGCGCTACCCACCATCAAAGCAATCAACGGCAGGATCGCCAGCATCACCAGGGTCAGCTTCCAGTTCATCCACAGCAAATAGGCAAACAGGAAAACCACGGTCAGGCCTTCACGGATCACGACCTTGATCGCATCGGTGGCGGCACCGGTCACCATGGTCACGTTGAACGTGATGCGCGAGATCAGATGCCCGGAGTTGTGGGTGTCGAAATAGCGGTTGGGCAGCACCAGCAGCTTGTTGAACAGCTCGACGCGCAGGTCATGCACCAGCCCTAGCGATACCCTCGCCAGGTAGAAGTTACCGAGAAACGAACCGAGGCCTTGCCACGCCGCGATCAGGATGATCAACAACGGCACGGCCATCAGCAGTTGCAAATCCTTCAGGTAAGGGACTGTAGGGAACAGCACCGCTTCAGGGTTGCTCAGGCCATCGACGAAATATTTGAGAATCCCGGCCAGCATCGGCTGCGTGGAGGCAAAGATCACGAAGCCTACGATACTCAGCAGGAAGAGACCGATATAGGGTTTCACGTACCCCAACAGCCGAAGGTAGATTTTCAGGCTGGAATCCTGTCCCGCTTCAGGCGGTGCATCACTCATCGTAGGGCTCACTGGTTAAATGGAACGCGAAATTTTATCACAGGCGCCGGAGTTGGCCCGTGCCCATACCAGAACACTGGCCAGCCCCACGGGCAACCAGCTTATAAACCATTCGGGCCTCGGGGTCCCGGACAGGCTGGCGGCGTCAAATTGCATGGCCAGCGTCGAGAACACCCAGATGCCAATGATTCCCTTGGCATAAAGCGTCTCCCGGGCTTTCCAGGCCTCGTACAGCACTGCAAGCCAGATCGAACACCACAACAGCAACCCTGGCAGCCCTAATTCAAGAGCCACGTGGGTAAACAGGTTATGCGTATGATTGAAGTACTCACCTGAAGCAAACACTCGGTAGTCACCGCCAAGGCCGAGGCCAAGCCATGGGTGCTCACTGATCATCTGCAGACTGGCTATCAGGATTTGCGGACGATAAGACACTCCGCGCGCCACGACGAACGATTCGAAAAACCAGATCGCCATGACCGCCACGATCAATGCTGCCGCTGCGATGATGCGGCTACGTCGGTCACTGCTCCAAACCGGCATGGCAAGTATCGTGAAAAACAACGCCAGCCCGGCGCCACGGCTCTGGCTAAGCATCACGAATGCACAAAGCAGGGCCAGAGCAATCACCCAGAGCACCTGCAATTTGCCGCTGGCCGGAGGCCAGAAAGCCAGCCAGACCGCAGCCAGCCCAATGACATACCCGCCCAGGATCGGATGAGCCAATTCACCCAACCCCTCCAGGCGTGCGCTCCAAATGTTTCCATCCACGCCATAGAACTTGATGATGGCGATGAGCGCCGTCAGCGCCAACCCGAGCCCACCCCACTGCATGATGCGGATCACGCGATCAGGCTGGCCATTGGCAAATATCGGGAAGAACATCAGGAACACCACGATGTAGAGCAAACGCTTGGCCTCGCGAGCGAGGTCCGGAGCGTTCGTCCAGGCAAGACTGATCAGAGACCACACCAGAAGCCCGAGCATCGGCAGATAGACCCAGCGTTGCTGATGGAATAACTCCCGGAGCCGGGCTCGCGCGGACCATGAAAAAAACAGTGCCGGCAGCCAGACCGATGCGACCAAACCTTGTTGATAGATCTTGTTGGTAGGCGCGACGGCGATGGCCAACAGGAACCAAAGCAGACCTATCGTCATCCATACTTGCGCCCAGCGTTTTTCTTGCATCAAATTACCCCTGAGAAACGTCACCCACCCCGCCCGGCATGGTTAAAGCTGAAACTTTTCGGCATCATTGCCCGTCACAACGCCCGTCTTCCAACAAGGCTTTCTACGATGCAATGTTCTCGGCTTTCACAAGCCGCTCTAAATCAAATGATTGAAGGCGCCAGAGTACTGGAAGCCGACAGCTTTGGGCCGAAAGTCTACCTGTTGCAGAATGGGAATATTCTGAAACTGTTCCGCCGCAAGCGTATTTTTTCTTCTGCGCTGTTTCGTCCCTATTCCAAGCGATTCATCGACAACGCCGTAGAACTGCAAAAACTCGGTGTGCCGACTTTGCAGGTCCTGCAGTACTACCGACTGCAAGCGCCAGGCATGACGGCGGTGCTTTACCAGCCATTGCCAGGCGAGACCCTGCGCCAGATCGCCAACAAGGAAGGATTCACCTGGCCGCAGGCCTTGCCGGACCTGGTGGGCCTGATAAGAAGTCTCCATGAATCGGGAATTTATTTCCGCTCACTGCACCTGGGCAATATCGTGGTCACCCCCGATAACCGCATGGGCCTGATTGATGTGGCGGACATGCGCTTTCTGCGCGCACCGCTGTCCCGTCATCTAGTCAAGCGCAACCTGCAGCACTTCGCTCGCTATATTGCACGGGAAAACCTGAACGACAGCTTTCCGATGAAAGCCCTCGAACAGGCACTGCTCGCTTCATGAGAGCAATGCCCGGGAAGCCTGGCTGAAATCCCGCCAGGCCTGGTCCGGGGCAAGTGCACGATATTGCTCTGCGGCGATCGCTTGAGCGTTGGCACTGAACGCCCGGGCAATCGCGTCGCGCCAGGCAGCCACATCCTCGACAGGGGCATACCAGCCGGCATCGCCCAATTGTTCACGGAACACATCCAGTTCACTGGCGATTACCGGTACCCCGGCCATGACCGCCTCCTGCAGGATCAGCCCCAGGCCTTCGCTCAGCGACGGCATCGCCACCCAGTCGAATGCTCGATAGAGCTGCCCCACGTCACTCACATGACCCGGCAAAAAGACTTTGCCGCGCAACCCTGCCGCGTGGATTTTCGCTTCCAGTTCGGCACGGGCAACACCTTCGCCCACAATCACCAAGCGCAGATCCGGTCGTTCAAGCAATGCTGCCGCGAAAGCATCGATCAGACAGGCAAAACCTTTTCCCCCAACCAGCCGTCCCACGGCACCCAGCACCGATGTGTTATCCACAGGCAAGCCCAACCGGGAACGCGCCTGTTCCCGGGTGAGCAGGGCAGAACGCCAGGCCGTGGGATCAAAAGCGCTGCGCAGTGTCGTGACTGGCCGTTGCAGGTCCTGGCTCAATGACGTCGCGAGGGTTTGCGACACAGCAACCACCGACAGCCGGGACGCCGGGAACCGCTGGAAGAGCGTTCTATCCGCTGCGTGAAGCCGCGTCGAACCATGGAAAACCACTACCGCACGCAAGTGCGGCATGGTCTCGATGCAGGGCAACAGTGCCCGGGCCACGCCCAGGCCATCAAGCAACAGTACGCGCGCATCGCTGGATTTGAGCGCACTCTGCAATTTGTAGTGCATCCAGGGCCGGGCCAGTCGCCAGATGTGTCGCCCTTTCAGTCGCGCAGAGGTCAGCCCCCACTCCCGCACCTTGCCGACCGCCACTCCACACTCCGAGGCATGCCCCTGAAGCAGCCAGGTTTCGATCGGTACAGAGGCCGGGACCTGGGACAATATCTGTTGGTGCACCTTGTGAGTCGAGGCAAACGGAGCGCCGCTGGCCCACATGACGTTAACAATGCTCATAGGGTGAAAAGCCGGGACAGGGAGTTCTTTAGAGAAGCCGTACGGCGCTCAGGGGATGAACCGACCACAACTTCACCATAGCAACCGCCAACAGGAACGCACGCTCGGTGTACCGATGCGATGTCGTTTTCCATGGATAACTGCACCTGATCCCTAAAGAAATGGAGGTCGCCAGCAATGCCAATGGCCGGGTAACACATCGTCAAATGCCTAACTTCAGACGGACTTTTTCCAGCAGGCTCAAGGGCGCGCGAACACGCAGTGCCGGCTCGAGCTCCTCGACGATTCGCTGACCGATGCGTGCAAAACTGAACTGGCTGACCGCCAGTTCGCGACCGTTACGGGCAATGCGCTGAGCCAGTTCCGGGTCGCTGCGCAATAGCGCGAGCTTTTGCTGAAGTTGTGCGATGTTCTGGTAGAACACCACGTTTTGCATGTCCAGCAGACCCAGTGCCTGGCTTTCCGCCTCGCCCTGGTCATACGCCAGCAATACACAACCGCAAGCCATGGCCTCGAAGTTCTTGATCATGAATTCGCCCATGCCGACATCGGCACTGACGAAGTAGCGGATGCGGTTGAGGGTGTCGCGGTATTCCTCGCCGGATTTCGTGCGGGTGACCACCAAGGGTTCGACGCCCGCCAACTCATCGAGCAAGGCTTTGCGCCCGCTGTAGGCGACACTGTTGGTGCTGCCGACGAAGGCCAGTTCGATATCGCGCTCACGCCCTTGATCTTCAAGCTGGGTCTGGTCGTAGCCTTTGGGCACGAATACCGCATCGAACCCTTCGCTGCGCAACCTTTCGGTGACGACGAAACCTGAGCTGATGACTCGCGCCCAGGGCAGCTTGCGGTAATGTGCGCTGAACTTTCCCGTGTACTTGCAAGGAATGTAGTTCTGATAGGCGTCGTGTTCGAGGATCACCAGATTGGGGATCGTGCGGATAAATCCGACCTGGCGGATCTCCTGCTTGAAGCGCAGGAAAAACACGATCCGGTCATACTGCGCCACATCGACTTCGCGTCGAAAATAGCGGCGCAGGTTGCGCTGCTCATCGCTGCTCAGCCACCGCAGGTCGCACTCGCAATGGGCGGCCACGCCCTCGTACAGACGGTCCAGGATAGCCCGCTGATCTTTCTGCACCAGAAACAAAACTTTCATCGTCTTCCTTGCCGCAACAGGCAAACCGAGCAACCTCTGACATACCCCTGCTCGCAGCTGGGGCGCTTCACGAACGCAATCCTACAAATGCCAGAACAGCTCATGGCGACGTACAGCCTTGCGAAAAAATTCGTTCTCACCGTAGGGCGAACCGCGGCGCCCGGCCAGCAACCGCTGCAATACCCGGCGCACCCGGCGCTTGAACGGGGCTGGCGGCTGCAAGTCATGCATCATTGCCAGCGCCATGGCCTTGTCGCGCTGCTGCGCCGGCGTGAGTAAAAGACAATAGGGATGCAGCAGCGAGGCAGGATCAAACACCGGTGGCAGCGCCACGCCGGTACCGCTATTGCCCATAGGCCAGCGATCGTTGTCATGCAAGTGATTGGCGTAACCCAGCAATGTCGGCTGCCAGTCGAGCCCTTGCAAGGCTTCAAGAACCGCGGCATGAGCGCAAATATGATCCGGATGCGGATCAAGTGTCGGATGCGGCAGCACGATGACTTGCGGTTGCGCGCGCAGCAGCAACTCTCGCAAGTCGGCCAGCAGGTTGTTCCAGGTCGGCGCGCCATCGACATCGCCCGGCAAGGCGAACGGGTTCAACTGGCGAAACAACCGGGTATCACTCAAATCCGCTTCGCGCGAGCCCGCCGGCTGAGCAGGCGAAGCCTGCATGGTCGCCAGTTGCAGGCAGAAATATCCCAATTGCACGCACCGGCTTTCGGCCACGCCAGCCCAACGCGGCACTGCAATGCTGTCCCAGGCTCGCAAACGGCCTTTGAGCCGCGAGGCCTGGACTTTGTCCAATCCCATCTGCTGGTAGTGTTCGGCTTCGATTTCACCGGCGGTGAGCGTGACGATCCAGGCTTCATCCGCCTGGCTGTACAAGCCATAGGCTGCCAGTTCCGCGTCATCGGCATGAGGCGCAATGACCATCACCCGTTGGCGACGGTAATCCGGATGTTCGATCGCCCACAGCACCGGCTCGCCGAGCAGGCGGCAAAAACGGCCGCGCAGGCGGAGCTCGCCTTGGGACAGAACTTGTGCCTGGCCACTGAGGTTGAGATAACGCAGGCCGTTTACACCGCGCTCGAAGGTCAGCCGATCCGGATTGTCACCACCAGCCAGTTCGACCACAGGATCAAGGAAACGCCCCAGCCAGGTGCTTTTGACCCGCAACGCCAGCACCAGCGTCGCGTCTTCGACCAACATGACGCCATCGTCCAACCGCAGGCGATCGCCATTGAGGTGGACTTTCGGTTGCGGCGTGTAGGGCGGGAAGCTGTACTGGTAATCGTCGTTGGGCGAATAGAACAGGTGGTCGGCGAACCACGCTTCATGGGCAATCCAGCCCAGGACTGCGAGCACCAGCGGCAGCCACCAGGCCACCAGCAGGCCCATGACAATCAACATTCCCAGCGCGATCAACAAGCCGATGCGTTTGTTGCGCCGATGGCGCTTGAGCAGTTGTTGTTTGCGGCTCATGGCTTGGCTCATACGGTGAAGACCGGAACAGGGTTGCACCAGCGATCCTTGTATTCCCGGTCGGCGCGACCGAAGGAAAAGCGCAAGGGCTTGTCCAGTGCCCGTGCATGCTCCCAGGCGCTTTGGGTATTGAGGAAGCTCAACACGCTGCCAGGGCTGAACTCGCGGGTTTCAGGGTCGACGCCACCATTGATGTACTCGACGCTGATCCACTGCGGCGTCTCGACGCGGTACACCAGCTGAATGGCAATCGGTGCATCGTTGAGGAAGATCACCGAGCCGATCAGCAACGCGCGCAACAACTCGATGACTTCAGCCATGCGCTCGGCGCCGGTCGCCGGAAAACCCCAGCGGCGCTGGAACAGGTCGCAATAAATGGCCGCCAGCTCGCTACTGGAAAAATCCGAAACCGGGCGTACCACACCGCCCGCCTCTTCCAGTAACCGGAGTTCCCGGCGCTGGTTGTAGCGAAATTTCTTCGACAGTTCTTCGGGAGCGCGGGCCATGGCCAATTGTTCGGCCTGCAACTTGATGCCGGTGAAACGGCTTTCGTTCAGTGCCGAAAGGTAACGCCCGCGATGGCGCAGAGGCGCTTGGGCATCGGCCGCAGCCGGCAGGATGATCTCGGCGTTGCCAAGGTCGAACAGGCCTTTTTTACCGCTGCGCTTGAGCACATCCTTGGACAAGGCAAGATCGCGCCCCCAGGTCGGGATCGCCGCTTTCACCTCGCCCTCATGCTCCCAGGCCAGATAACGCACCGGAATACCAGCCAACTGCGCCAACCGTTCAACCACCATAGGGTGAGTCGCGACGCTGCCGCCATAACGTTGCCAGACCTCGGCATAGATCGAGGCATCGGCTACCGACCAGCCACGTTCGCGCCAGCCTTGAAATCTGTTGAGCATCAGCCCCTCGGTGCCAGTTCGATAACGTGTGGCAAATGCCAGAAAGCATCCTGCACCGCGCGGTCGGAAAAGCGCTCGCGCAAGCGGTCCAGCATCAGCTCGGCACACTGAAGACGTTGTTGATCGTCCATCGCGGCAAGGTGTTTCAACCCTTGCGCCAGATGTTCGGCATCGCCCAGCGGGAACAGAATGCCGACACCTTCGACCACCTCCTTCGCCCCGCCACAAGCGGTGGCGAGCAACGGTACACCAGCGGCCATGGCCTCAAGCAGCACCATGCCGAAAGGTTCGTGATCGGAACTCAAGGCAAAAACATCGAAGGCACGAAAATAACGTCGGGCTTCAGGCACCTGGCCGAGGAACAACACGCGGTCGCCAATCCCCAGTTCACGAGCCTGCGCCTTTAGATCCTGCTCCAGGCGCCCGCTGCCGAGAATCACCAGCTGACTGTTGGCGGGCAGCCCCGGCAGCGCTGCGGCAAAGCCCTCAAGCAACGTGGCCTGATCTTTGTCCGGGTGCAATCGACCGACGTTGCCGACGATCCAGGCATCCGTCGACAACCCCAGGATCTCCCGTGCCTCGCGCGCGCAAACCTGGCTGGCCTGCAACGCCGGCACATCGATGCGGTTATAAAGTGTCTGGATGCGCGTCGCCGGCCACTTCGGCAGGCAGCGGCGCATGTCATCGCGCACGGCATCGGAAACCCCGAGCAGGCTCAGGCGCTTGCGGAAAACATGAGCGAACAGCTTGCGCGTGCCGCGCTTGTAATCGTCAAACGCGTGGTGCACGCCGATCACCGGCAACGAAGTGCCCAGCAAGGCGATGTAGATGGGTTTGAAGCGGTGGGCGATGCAGAAACTGAAATTGCGCGATGCGGCGATCTTGCGCAGATCGCCAATGGCGCCCAGCTTCAGGCCACGAATGGCTCTGGAGCTGTATTCCATGAACAACACTTCATCAGAGGCGCATCCCGCGGCGACTTCGGCGTCGGCGACCCCGGTGAGAAACACCGTGGTCACGCGATAACCGGTCCCCGCGAACAGGCTGGCGTACTGCCGGGCGCAGTCCAGAAACGGCCCGTCATAGCCGTGGCAGAACTGCAACACATGGCGTTCAGCCGAGCGTGTCATATGCGTTCGCGCCCTCTTTGACCACCAGGATGTCTTCCATGATCAGATACTGTAGATCGGAACCGAAGAACATGTTCAAGGCGTCCGTCGGCGAGCAGATCATCGGCTCACCGCGACGGTTGAGCGAAGTGTTGAGCGACACGCCGTTGCCGGTGAGTACTTCCAGCGCTTTCATCATGTCGTAGTAGCGCGGGTTGTATTCGCGCTTGAGCACTTGGGCACGGGAAGTGCCGTCTTCGTGGACCACTTCCGGCACGCGGGTTTTCCACTCTTCAGCCACTTCGAAGGTGAAGGTCATGAACGGTGCCGGGTGATCGATCTTGATCATCTGCGGTGCAACGGTGTCGAGCATCGACGGGCAGAAAGGCCTCCAGCGCTCGCGGAACTTGATCTGGTGGTTGATGCGATCGGCCACGCCCGGCACGCTCGGGCAACCAATGATCGAACGACCGCCCAGTGCACGCGGACCAAACTCCATGCGGCCCTGGAACCAGGCCACCGGGTTGCCGTCGACCATGATTTTGGCGATCTGCTCCGGCATGTTGTCGAGCTTGCGCCACGCAGGTTTGTTCTCATGGCGGGCGCAGGCGGCGATCACATCTTCATTGCTGTACGACGGGCCGAGGTAGACGTGTTCCATCTTCTCGACCGGAACGCCGCGGGCGTGGGACACATAAGCCGCAGCGCCGACGGCAGTACCGGCATCGCCGGACGCAGGCTGGACGAACAGCTCTTTGATGTCGTCGCGGGCGATGATTTTCTGGTTCAGCTTGACGTTCAACGCACAGCCACCAGCGAAAGCCAGCTTGCCGGTTTCCTTGAGGACGTCGCCCAGATAGTGGTCGATCATCTGCAACGCCAGCTTCTCGAACAGCGCTTGCATACTCGCGGCGTAGTGAATGTATGGTTCATCAGCGATGTCGCCTTCGCGCTTCGGACCCAGCCACTCGATCAGCTTCGGCGAGAAGTAGAAACCCTTGCCCTTCTCTTTATAGCGACGCAGGCCGATGACGTTGGCGTAGTCGGTGTTGATCACCAGCTCGCCGTTCTCGAACGAGGCCAGGCGCGAGAAATCGTATTTGCTGGCATCGCCGTACGGCGCCATGCCCATGACCTTGAACTCGCCGTCGAGCATCTCGAAACCGAGGAACTCGGTGATTGCGCCGTACAGGCCGCCGAGGGAGTCAGGATCGAAGAATTCCTTGATCTTGTGGATCTTGCCGTTTTCGCCGTAACCGAAGAACGTCGTGGCGTACTCACCCTTGCCGTCGATCCCGAGAATCGCGGTTTTCTCTTTGAAACCGGAGCAGTGGTAGGCACTGGAGGCGTGAGCCAGATGGTGTTCGACCGGCTCGATCTTGATTTTTTTCGGATCGAAACCCAGTTGCTCGAGGCACCAGACGATCTTGTTGCGATAGCGCTTGTAGCGACGGTTGCCCATCAGGATTGCATCGAGGGCGCGGTCCGGCGCGTACCAGTAACGCTTGGCGTAGTGCCAGCGAGCCTTGCCGAACAGGCTGATCGGGGCGAACGGAATGGCCACCACATCAACGTCGGAAGGTTTGATACCGGCCTGTTCCAGGCAGAATTTCGCCGATTCATAAGGCATGCGGTTCTTTGCATGTTTATCGCGCACGAAGCGCTCTTCTTCAGCCGCCGCGACCAGCTTGCCGTCGATGTACAGGGCTGCGGAAGGATCATGGCTAAGGGCGCCGGACAGGCCAAGAATCGTCAATGCCACAGGGGTCTAGCCTCTTTAGTCTGCGTGCAGGCGCAATGCGCCTCAAAAATTTATGTGCCCTCGCAAGGGGCGAGAGACAGCTAAAGGGCGGGATTATAGCGTAAAAGCTGCGGCAAACCTCTAGCGGCAACCGGCAAGCCTTTTCGGAAGTCGACTTGCCGCTGTTTAACCGCGCACGGGTCGCCAATAGATCTGGATATTGCCGTCCACGCTTTGCCGGTAAATCGTGTAGGGCAAGACAACGGTGTCCAGAGCGCCGGACAACGTCAGGTCCAGCAGAATGAATGGCACGAGGAAGCCCGTGGGATCGGGTGGCGCATTCAATACGCAGAAATCATGGGCGAGACCGCTGTAGACCCGCGGTATCGACTGGCAATAGGTTTTTTGCTTTCGCAACCCTTGCGCGGCGTCAGCATCGTCCTGAAGCACCGTCGCAGCGGTCCCGCATCCCGCCAATGCCAGCGAAATCGCGCCTGAAGCAGCCGCCATTCTTATTGTCAAAGTCCGCCCTCCGCAAATGTCAGGGCAAACTAGCATCGGGCCGATCCGGGCCACAGTTCATGGCTTCCGAAGATCGCGTAGGACGGTTCACAAGAACTTGTCCCTGATCTTATTTGGCTGGTCCGATCCCATCGCGGGCAAGCCCGCGACAGACCGAAGGCCCGATTCAGGAAACGCTGGCGATGTCTTTGGGCAGACGCCGATCGATGACTTGATAAAGCGCGCTACTGTCCGGCCAATTGCGCATGAACCGCGCGCGATCCCGTGCATACGCCGGTGCGAAACTGGCGAGGGAGCCATGCTGGCACATCGAGTCGAGATCGATCAGTGCCCAGCGATCCTGCTGCCAGAACAGGTTGTGGCCCTTGAAGTCACCATGGCTGATGCGCTCGCGAATCAGCTCGGCGAACAAGTGATCCAGCGCTGCCAGCTCGGACTCCGGCGCATCACCACTTTCCACATAGGGCGCAAAGCGCTCGATGATGTCCGGCCCCGACAGATGCTCGGTGATGAGGTAGGCGCGACCGCGCAACCCGAGGAAGCGCTTTTCCAATAGCGCCAGCGGCTTGGGCGTGGCGATGCCGAGGAACGCCAGGCGATTGCCTTCGCGCCAGGAGTGCCACGCCCGGCTCGGGCGCCAGAAACGCTTGAGCCAGTGCGCAAAGCCCTTGATGTTGTAGCGCTTGATCACCAGCGTGCGACCATTGACCTGGACTTTGCCGACACTCGCCGCGCCGCCGGTCTTGTACAGATGCCCTTGGTCAAGCAACTCATCGGCCCGCTCCAGCACCGGCAGCATGGCCGCTTCTTCCTCGCGGCGAATCGCCCGCAAGCCGAACGCCCCGCGCTGCACGCTGAACAGTGTGCATTCACGGCCGACTTTGTTCAGAAAATCCTTGAGGCGCCAGTTGCGGACTTTGTCGATCTGCTTCTGTAGCGCTTCCATGGGCAAGGCATGTTCGCCATTGCTCAGCAGGTAGTAGACCAGCAACTCTTCGGTGAACGGCTGCAATGATTGTGGCAACTGGGCAAAGAACACCCCGAGATTTTCCAGGACCTTTTGCCGCGACAACGGCTGGCCAGGCGTTTCGCTGCAGATTCCGGCGCCGTCGATCAGATAGAGCCGACGGCCCTGGCGCAGCAGATTGTCCAGATGCAGATCTTCCTGCCACAGGCCTTTGCGATGCATTTGGCCAATGGCACCCAAGGCTTCGGCCAAAACCGCTGATTGCTCGTCGGCCAACACGGGCAAGCTTTCAACTCGCTGCCACGCATCGCCGAGGCTTTCAGCGCCTTCCAGAAACTCGAACAACAGCCAGCCGCCCTCGCCTTCCTTAAGGCCGTCGGCCAACAGCAGCGGCGTGGTCAAGCCTTGGGCAGCGAGCATACGCACGCCGTCCAGTTCCCGTTGAAAATGCCGTGCAGCCTTGCTGCCGACCAGCAATTTGGCCAGCACCGGCCGGCCACGCCAGACACCGGCGCCCACGTAACGCTGCCCCGGCAACACTCGCAGCAGGCTCAGTAGCTGCAAATCGGCCGGACCGGCCGCGTCGGCCAGGGAAAGAGTCAACGGCAGCGTCGGACTGCGGCCAGCGCTTTTCAGTTCGGACAAACGCATCAAGCTTTCCCCTTATGGCTGCGCCGGGCAGTCAGACGTGTCAGCCAGCTGTCGATCAGCGAACTGTCCTGAGCCTGATCCAGATAGGCGGCCAGAAGCACCCGCAACTGCGCTTCGCTCCACTCGGGTGCTCGACGCAGTAATGGCTCCAGATCCTTGACCCGGTCCCGTTGACCGAACAGCAGTGGCCGAGTCTTTTCCAGGTCAATCAACTGCGCTTGATAGCCGTCGCCGTTGGCGCGCAGGAAAATGTGCTTGGGATAGAAGCAGCCGTGCACCTGACGCCTGCCATGCAGGCGCTGCGCCAGACGGCCGCAGGCTTGCAGAATGGCCACGTGTTGCGCCTCGCCGAGCTCTGACCAGCGGCGCAGCAGCGAATCCAGATCATCCCAGCCGTCCAGTGCCCGGGTCAGCAGCACAGCGCGGACTTCGCCATCAACTTTGCGCTCGCCGAAAAACGCCGCTTTGAGCGCCGGAATGCCGAGTTTTTCATAACGGCTGATGTTGCGAAATTCACGGGCAAAACTCGGCTCGCCGAACGGCGCGTGCAAGGTGCGCATCTGATAGTTGCTCTGGCGCTTGAGATAGAAGCCATGACCTTCCAGGTCCAGTCGAAACACGCTGCTCCAGCCACCGCGAAGGGTGTTGGGTTCGTCCACGGCCTCGAGTTGCCGGGACCACAGCGCATCGAACGTGCCGAGGCCATGGCGTTCGAGCAGCGCACGGTCTTCAGCGGCCAGAAAATCAGTCATTCGCGTCCCTCGAAAAATCTCACCACGTGCCGGATGCGTTTTTTATCGGCGGCATTGAGCCGTTCCCGTTGCCGGTATTGCAGGTAAAAGCGCAGGCGCTGGGTGGCCGACAGCTGATATTTGGCGACCTTGTCCAGGCACGCCAGGTCCTTGGTGATGCGGTACTTGAGCCAGAAACCGCTCCAGAAATCACCATTGGGACAGTCAATGAGAAACAGCTGGGGCTGATCGTCGACCAGCAGGTTGCGCCATTTCAGATCGTTGTGGGTAAAACAATGCTCGTGCATGGTCCGGGTGTAGCTGGCCAGCTGGCGGCTGATGGTATCGACCCACGCGCGGTCCGCGAGCTTGGGGTCGTGCCGTTCGGCAAGGGCCGAGAGGTCTTCGGTATGCGGCAGTTCGCGGGTGATCATCGCCCCGCGATCGTAAGCCATGCCGCGACGCTCCAGCCCCCAGGCCACCACCTCGGCGGTGGGAATGCCCCACTTGGCGAAGCGCTTGAGGTTCTGCCACTCCATTTTCACCCGAGGCTTGCCCAGATAACGGCGCAACCCCTTGCCTGCGCCCACGTAGCGTTTGACGTAATAGTTGACGCCCTTGCGCTGGACGCGGATGACTTCCGACAGCGGATCACGGGTCAATCGCTCGCCTTGAAGCGCAAACACCGCTTCGAGGCTGCCGAAGTCCTCTGCCAGATCGCTGTACTCAGGCTCCAGTGTCCAACCCGCCATCAGAGCGCATCCCCGTATCGCTGTTTGCGGTCGTAGAGTTTGTTGGCCTTGCCCTCGAGCCAACTGAGCAGCCCGGCTTCTTCGCTGAGAATCTGCCGCAGCGGTTGCTGGAAATAACCCTTGAGGAACCGCAGCTTGTCGCGACGGGTCAGGCCGATATCCAGAGCGGAAAAATACAGCGCCGCCAGATCCTTGTTGCGCCAGCGGGCAGTGATCCTCGGACGCGTCTGGGCGCGATGCAGGTCGATCACCGACAGCTTGAAGTCATCGGCCGTCACCGGCTTGTCGGTGTGCAGCAGGAAGTGGCAGATGTAGCAGTCGCGGTGGTTGACCCCGGCGCGGTGCATCATCCCGGTCATGCGTGCCACTTCGGCGATCAGCGCGCGCTTGAGTTTCGGCTCGGGCGGCTGCTTGATCCAGTTGAGGCTGAAGTCTTCGAGACTGACCGTCGGCGCCAGCTCTTCAGTGACGATGAACGAATGCTGGTCGGCCGGATTGCTGCCTTTCTCACCATAAGCGACGGCGGTCATGGTCGGCACGCCGACTTCCTGCAAGCGCTGGATCGCCTTCCACTCCTGGCCTGCACCGAGTACCGGCAGTTTGGCGGTGAGCAGGTTCTTGAAGATCTCACCCCAGCCAATGCCGCGGTGGATCTTTACGAAAAACCCGTTGCCGTTCACTTCAGTGCGCAGGGTCCGGCGCGCTTCAAGCTCGCGGTATACCTCGCCCTGCAAGCCCTCGACTTCGGCGAACGGATCGCGTCCGGCCCAGAGGCTTTTGAACGGTTCAGCCAGCATCAACTTCATTTAGCGTGCTCCGCCAGAATCACATCGGCCGCGTGCTGCGGCATGCTGTAGAGATCAGCCGTCTCGGCAAACGCCAAACCGTTGCGGCTCCAGGCCGCCCGTGCTTGGGCGTCGTTGAGCATGCCGGTCAGGTATTGCGTCAGCTGTGCTTGCTCGAAGGGTTCGTCCAGCACCAGGCCAGCATCGGCCTCGGCAATGTAATGGGCGTAACCGCACACCGCACTGACCAGCACCGGCAACCCGGCCACCAGCGCTTCAAGCAGCACGGTACCGGTGTTTTCGTTGTAGGCCGGATGGATCAACAGATCGGCCCCCAACAGGAAACGCGGAATATCGCTGCGACCCTTGAGGAACGTCACGTTGTCGCCCAGCCCCAACGTCGCACTCTGCATCTGGAACAATTTGGGGTCGTCCTGGCCGATTACAAACAGCCGTGTGCGTTTCTTCAGATCAGCGGGCAATGCCGCCAACGCCTTGAGGCTGCGATCAACCCCCTTGGTCTTGAACCCGGAGCCAATCTGCACCAGCAACAGCTCATCGTCCTTGAGGTTGAATTCGGCCCGGAAGCCGGCGCGAATTTCGTCGGCATCGGCTGGGCGGCGACGATCCTGGGCAATGCCAGGCGGCAGCAGATGAAAACGTTCCAGCGGCGTGTCGTAATGCTTGATGAACAGCGGCTGCTGGACTTCGGAGATCATCAACACTTCAGTCTTCGCGTCTTTGGCAAACACCGCGCGCTCATATTCGGCGAAGTGGCGATAGCGGCCCCAGCGACGATACAGCGAGTTACGCAGGTTCTGCGCTTTGTCTTCGAAGCAGCCGTCAGCGGCGTAATACACATCCAGCCCCGGCATCTTGTTGAAGCCGATCAGACGATCAACCGGGCGTTTGGCCAGGTCCGCTTCCATCCATTCACTGAGCTTTTCGTTGCGACGATGGTTGAAGAATGCCTTGACTGGCGCCACCAGCACTTCAAAACCCGGCGGCACGTCGCCTTCCCAAATCAGCGTGTAGACGCGAATCTGGTGCCCGCGTTTTTGACACTCCAGGGCGATGCGCATGAAATCGCGCTGCAAGCCACCAAAGGGAAAGTACTTGTACAGGACAAATGCCAATTGCATCAGCGCAGCTCCTCAGCCAGTAGCAACGTGCTCAGTCGGCTGGCGACCCGCTCGGGATTCAGGCGCGTGAAGCACAAGGGCCACTCGCGCTCAAGGTCGAACTGACGGGCATCTTCGGCCGTCGGTTGATAGGTGCATTTCTTTTGCAGGCAGGGTGCGCAAGGGAAATCGCTGGCCAGGTGGATCTGCGATTTGCCGTAGGCGCCGGTCAGACCCGGGTTGGTCGGACCGAAGAGCGACAGGGTCGGCACATCCAGTGCAGCGGCCAAATGACCAAGACCGGTGTCGACCGCCACACACGCCTGAGCCCCGGCCAACACCTTGCCGACGCCGGCCAGGTTCAGCTTGGGCAGCACTTCGGCGTGCTTGAAACCGGCAGCGATGCGTTCGGCGCGCGCCTTCTCCACCGCGTTGCCCCAAGGCAGTTTCACCCCGACACCGAGATAACCGACACGCTCGGTCAGCTCGCGCCAATAGGCTTCAGGCCAGTGCTTGGTGTCCCAGGTCGTGCCATGCAGGAACAGTACGTAAGGATTCTTGCGCGGCAATTCCACCAGGCGTTCGACGCTCAGGCCATAGTCGCCCAAGCCCTTGGGCAGGTCGTAGCCCAGGGCGATGGCGAACAATTGACGCACTCGCTCCACCGCGTGCTGGCCACGGGCAACCGCCAGCCGTCGATCATAGAAACGCGCGGCCATTGGCTCGCGGGCCGACGACTTGTCCAGGCCGGCCACCGGGGCTTTGACATAGCGAGTCAGCCAGGCGCTCTTCAGCAAGCCCTGGGCATCAATGACCAAATCGTATTTCGTGGCGCGCAGGCTTTGCTTGAAACGCTTCCACTCGCCGCTCTTGATGGTTTGCCAGAGGTTTTTGCGCCAGCGCCGGATTGCCACCGGGATCACCTTGCCCACCGCCGGATGCCAGGTGGGGATTTCGGCGAAGCCTTCTTCCACCACCCAGTCGAACTTGATGCCGGGGATCGCCCGCGCAGCATCTGTCAGCGCTGGCAACGCATGAATCACGTCGCCCAGCGATGACGTCTTGATCAGCAGTACCCGCAAGCTATTTGACCTCGACCACGGTGCCCTGCAATCGCTGCAAGGCTTCGTTCACGGTTTGCGGCATCAGCTGGCGCAAGCAGTTGTAATGGCCGAAACGGCAGGTGCGATCGAAGCAAGGGCTGCATTCGATGCCCAGGCGCACGATCTCGACATGTTCGGCCAACGGTGGCGTGAAACCCGGCGATGTCGAACCGTAGACCGCCACCAGCGGGCGGTTCAGCGCGGCAGCGACGTGCATCAGGCCGGAATCATTGGACACCACGGAATCAGCGCAAGAGAGCAGATCAATTGCTTCGGCCAGCGAAGTGCCGCCACTGAGGTTCACCGACTCTTCGCGCAAGCCGGGAATCAAACGTGAACGGATGTCTTCACCCACCCCGTGATCATTTTTCGAACCGAACAGCCATACCTGCCAGCCGTCACGGATCTTCGCCTCGGCGACCTTGGCGTAATGCTCGGACGGCCAGCGCTTGGATTCGCCGAACTCCGCGCCTGGGCACAACGCCAACACCGGGCGATCGAGGGTCAGGCCGAATTTGGCCAATGCTGCCTCGCGGGTGACCGGGTCGATCTGCAAGCTCGGGCGCGGATAGGGTTTGGGCAACTCGATACCCGGCTCGAAGGCCAGCGCCATGAAGCGCTCGATCATCAGCGGATAACGTTCCTTGTCCAGCGTGCGCACATCGTTGAGCAGGCCGTAGCGGAACTCGCCGCGCCAGCCGGTGCGTTTGGGGATGCCGGCGAAGAATGGCACCAGCGCCGACTTCAACGAGTTGGGCAACAGGATCGCCTGGTCGTACTGCCCGGCCAGGGATTTACCGATGCGCCGACGGGTCGCCAGCTCCAGCGCGCCGTGACCGAGCGGAAAGCTCAAGGCCTGGCGAACTTCGGGCATGCGCTCAAGAATCGGCCGGCTCCACTCGGGGGCCAGCACGTCGATTTCGCACTGCGGGTGGCGCTGCTTGAGACACTGGAACAGTGTCTGCGCCATCACCATGTCACCGACCCAACTGGGCCCAACGATCAGAATTTTCATGTGGCTTCCAAAAACGAACCGGGGAGGCTTATGCCTCCCCGCCTCGATAATCCAGCACCTGCGGGATGAACCATCAGGTCATTTGGACGAGCCGGCTGGGGCTCGTCGGATCAATTTAATACACATTCATGTCAGTCAGCATAAACCTCTGTGGCGAGGGAGCTTGCTCCCGCTGGGCTGCGAAGCAGACCCAAAACCTGCGACTGTATTTCATCTGCCAGACCGAGCCGGCTGAGTGGCGACTGCTTCGCAGCCGAGCGGGAGCAAGCTCCCTCGCCACAAAAATCCGCTCCCACATTTGAATCTCGTCGCCTGCTCAGCTTAGCCCCAGCTCGCGCCAGATCCGCATGACCTGTCGCCGCTCGTCCGCGAACTGGTCACCGGCAATCACCCCGGGATCCTTCTGCAAGGCCTGCCGGTGGGCGGCCGAGCGGTAAGCTTTATAGGCTTCACGCAGCAGACTGGCATCTTCGACGGGCATCAGCCCTTCGTGTTCCAGCTCTTCCAGAATGCGGATGTTATCGGTCCAGCGCAGCAATGGCGGGTGCGTTTGCGACCACGCCAGGGCCGCGTATTGCACCATAAATTCAATATCGACGATACCTCCGGCGTCCTGCTTGAGGTCGAAGGGCGCCGTGGCGTCGAAGGCATTTGCCCCGGTGCCGGCCGCCGTGCTCTTGCTGCCAAGGTTCTCGCGCATCTTGGCGCGCATCTCGCTGACCTCCTGGCGCAGGGTCGGCAAGTCACGCGGTTTGCCCAGTATCGCCGCACGGACCTTTTCGAAAGCCTGGCCGACGTCCTGACTGCCCACCAACACCCTTGCCCGCACCAACGCCTGATGCTCCCAGGTCCAGGCTTCATTTTCCTGATAACGGGCAAACGCCCCCAAAGAACTGACCAACAGCCCCGACGCACCGGACGGACGCAGGCGCATATCCACTTCGTACAGCTGGCCCGAGTTGGTCTGGGCCGTGAGCAAGTGGATGATCCGCTGTCCCAGGCGGGTGAAGAACTGGGCACCATCGATCGGCTTCGGCCCGTCGGTTTCGGCCTGCGGATCACCGTCGTGGATGAACACCAGATCCAGGTCCGAACCATGCCCGAGTTCCAGGCCGCCGACTTTCCCGTAACCGACAATGATGAACCCGGGATCGCATAAAGAGCCGTCGGTGCGCAGCGGCGTGCCGTACTTGGCCACCGTTTGCCGCCAGGCCAGGGCCAGGACCTGTTCCAGAATCGCCTCGGCGAGCCAGGTCAGGTAATCGCTGACCTTCATCAGCGGCAGGCTACCGGCGATTTCCGAAGCGGCGACTCGCAAGCGGTGCGCCAGTTTGAAATGGCGCAGGGCTTCCATCTGCTGCTCCAGGTCGTCCTCGGGAATCCGCGTCAGGCGCTCGCGCAATTCGGCGGCCAGCTCGGGAGCCAACGGCGGCTTGAACAGTCGGCCTTCGTTGAGCAATTCATCGAGCAACAGCGGGAAGCGCGTGATCTGTTCAGCGATCCACGGGCTCGCGGCACACAGGGTCAGCAAACGGCGCAATGCACCTGGGTTTTCGGTCAGCAATACCAGATACGCCGAACGACGCGCCACGGCTTCTACCAATGGCAGCACACGCTCGAGCACCAGATCCGGATTGGCATGTTCCACCGCCTGTGCAAGCAGACGCGGAATAAAGGCATCGAGCCGTTCGCGCCCCAAACGCTGCATGGCTCGTAATTGCGGGCTGCTGCGCAAGCCAGCCAAGGCTTTCAGCGCTTTGGGAGCATCAGTGAAACCGCCCTCTTCGAGCTGACGGCAGGCGGCTTCTTCATTCTGCGCCTCCTCCCATAGCGGCAGCCATTCACCACCGACCACCACTTCGCTTTCGGTGCCGGCTTCCTCGTCCGGATCAGCGATGACCTGGCCGAAGTGCCACGCCACCCGACCGCGCCAGTGCATCAATTGCTCATGGAACGCCGCCCAGTCGGCAAACCCCAGCATGAAGGCAATACGCGCCTGATCCTGGGCGCCATCGGGCAGCATCTGCGTCTGACGGTCGGCAATCGCCTGGATGGCGTGTTCGGTGTAGCGCAGGAATTCGTAGCCTTCGCGCAGTTCGCTGATCACCGTAGGCGGCAGATAACCCTGACCTTCCAGCGTGCTCAGTACTTTTAATAAAGGGCGCTGCTGCAAGCTCAGGTCGCGACCACCGTGGATCAGCTGGAACGCCTGGGCAATGAACTCCACTTCGCGGATGCCGCCGGAACCCAGCTTGATGTTGTCGGCCATGCCCTTGCGCCGCACTTCCTGCTGGATCAATTGCTTCATGGTGCGCAGCGCTTCGATGGCGGAAAAGTCCAGGTAACGCCGGTAAACGAACGGCCGCAGCATTTCCTGCAATTGCGCGCCGGCAACCTGATCGCCCGCCACCACACGCGATTTGATCATCGCGTAGCGTTCCCAATCGCGACCCTGATCCTGGTAATACTGCTCCAGCGCATTGAAGCTCAGCACCAATGCCCCGGACGAACCGTAAGGACGCAAACGCATGTCGACCCGGAACACGAAACCGTCGACGGTCATCGGGTCCAGCGCCTTGATCAGGCGTTGGCCGAGCCGGATGAAAAATTCCTGGTTATCCAACGGGCGTTTGACGCCGACCGTCTCGCCACCCTCGGGGTAGGCGAAAATCAGGTCGATGTCGGACGACAGATTCAACTCCACCGCACCGAGCTTACCCATGCCCAGCACCACCATTTGCTGGGGTTCGCCGCTGCGGCGGCCGGTGGGCACGCCGAATTGCTGGCAATGGCGTGCGTACAACCATTGATAGGCCTGGTCGATACTGGCATCGGCCATGTCGGAGAGATCGCGACAGGTCTGCACCAGATCGGCCTGGCGGGTCAGGTCGCGCCAGATGATCCGCACCTGGTGACGGGTACGCTGACGACGCAAGGCACGGCCGAGCTGGTCATCGGTTTCGGCCGCGTTTGCCGCAGCGGCAATCTGCGCACACAACTCACCGGGGCTGAAGCTGCGGTCCAGTTCGCCGGACTGCACCAGCTCCAGCAACATCAAAGGGTCACGCACGCTCTGTTCAATGACAAAGTCGCTGGCGGCGGTCACTCGGGCAAATTGAGCCCAGCGCTCAGAAGTCCAGGTGGACAGCCCATGATCGTCGTCCAGGGCATCGACAACGGCACGGAACGACTGCTCGGCGCGGGTGACAAGCGGCATCAGAATGGCGGGCAGTTCGGCAAGCGTAGGCAGGCTCATGGTCTATCCTTGATCGGCGTGTATCGGGCTGCATGTAGTGAATTTTCATAACGCACTACCTGAAGGACTGTCGAACAAAAGTTAGAAATAGCTGAAATTTCTTTATTTTTGGCAGCCAGCATCAAGCTTTCACCTTTTCGGGTTGGCAAATGACCAACCTTAACGATTATTCTCACAACGCAGCCGGGGGCCACAAGCCGCTCATCTGTAGTTTTACTACTCGTATATACATTAGTAAGGCTGAAATGCCGGATGATTTGTAGTAAAACTACACACCGCCGGAACAACCTATCGGCAATCCAAGAATTCATAACGTCTGCCCACAAGGCCAGTCGCTAACTCAGGCAACCGATTCTGGTAGCCTTTCCGCCCTGGAGCAAGCCATGCAAGACCTCGATCCCGTCGAAACCCAGGAATGGCTGGACGCCCTGGAATCGGTTCTCGACAAAGAAGGCGAAGACCGTGCTCACTATCTGATGACCCGTATGGGTGAACTCGCGACCCGCAGCGGTTCGCAGTTGCCTTACGCCATCACCACGCCTTACCGCAACACCATCCCGGTTACCCACGAAGCACGCATGCCTGGCGACCTGTTCATGGAACGCCGCATTCGCTCGCTGGTACGCTGGAACGCGATGGCCATGGTAATGCGTACGAACCTGAAAGATTCTGACCTCGGCGGTCACATCTCCAGCTTCGCTTCCAGTGCGACCCTGTATGACATCGGCTTCAACTACTTCTTCCAGGCCCCGACCGATGAACACGGCGGCGACCTGATCTACTTCCAGGGCCACACCTCGCCAGGCGTTTACGCCCGTGCATTCATGGAAGGCCGCATCACCGAAGAGCAGATGAACAACTTCCGCCAGGAAGTCGACGGTCAGGGCCTGTCGTCCTACCCGCACCCTTGGCTGATGCCTGACTTCTGGCAGTTCCCGACCGTATCCATGGGGCTGGGCCCGATCCAGGCGATCTACCAGGCACGCTTCATGAAGTACCTGGAAGCCCGCGGCTTCATTCCTGCCGGCAAGCAGAAAGTCTGGTGCTTCCTGGGCGACGGCGAGTGCGACGAGCCGGAATCCCTGGGCGCGATCTCCCTGGCCGGCCGCGAGAAGCTGGACAACCTGATCTTCGTCATCAACTGCAACCTGCAGCGCCTCGATGGCCCGGTTCGCGGCAACGGCAAGATCATCCAGGAACTCGAAGGCGTGTTCCGCGGTGCACAGTGGAACGTGACCAAAGTCATCTGGGGCCGTTTCTGGGACCCACTGCTGGCCAAAGACGTCGACGGTATCCTGCAACGTCGCATGGACGAAGTCATCGACGGCGAGTACCAGAACTACAAAGCCAAAGACGGCGCGTTCGTGCGCGAACACTTCTTCAACACGCCAGAACTCAAGGCGATGGTTGAGGACCTGTCCGACGACGAAATCTGGAAACTCAACCGTGGCGGCCACGACCCGTACAAGGTCTACGCGGCGTACCACGAAGCGGTCAACCACAAAGAACAACCAACCGTCATCCTGGCCAAGACCATCAAGGGTTATGGCACCGGTGCCGGCGAAGCGAAAAACACCGCGCACAACACCAAGAAGGTCGATGTCGAAAGCCTGAAGCTGTTCCGCGACCGCTTCGACATTCCGGTCAAGGACGAAGAGCTGGAGAACCTGCCGTTCTTCAAGCCAGAGCCGAACAGCGCCGAAGCCCGCTACCTGAGCGAGCGCCGCACTGCACTGGGCGGTTTCGTGCCACAGCGCCGCGCGCAGAGCTTCAGCGTGCCGACTCCGGACCTGGATACCCTCAAGGCTATCCTCGACGGTTCCGGCGACCGTGAAATTTCCACCACCATGGCTTTCGTGCGGATCCTCGCGCAACTGGTCAAGGACAAGGAAATCGGCCCGCGCATCGTCCCGATCATCCCGGACGAAGCCCGTACCTTCGGTATGGAAGGCATGTTCCGTCAGTTGGGCATCTACTCCTCCGTCGGCCAGCTCTACGAGCCAGTCGATAAAGACCAGGTGATGTTCTACAAGGAAGACAAGAAGGGCCAGATCCTCGAAGAAGGCATCAACGAAGCGGGCGCCATGAGCTCCTTCATCGCTGCCGGTACTTCGTACTCCAGCCACAACCAGCCGATGCTGCCGTTCTACATCTTCTATTCGATGTTCGGCTTCCAGCGTATCGGCGACCTGGCCTGGGCCGCTGGCGACAGCCGTACCCGTGGTTTCCTGATCGGCGGCACCGCCGGCCGTACCACCCTGAACGGTGAAGGCCTGCAACACGAAGACGGTCACAGCCACCTGCTGGCCGCGACCATCCCGAACTGCCGCACCTACGATCCGACCTACGGCTACGAGCTGGCGGTGATCATTCAGGACGGCATGAAGAAGATGACCGAAGAGCAACAGGACATCTTCTACTACATCACCGTGATGAACGAGTCGTACCAGCAGCCAGCCATGCCGGCCGGTGCCGAAGAAGGCATCAAGAAAGGCATGTACCTGCTCGAAGAAGACACCCGCGAAGCGGCGCACCACGTTCAGCTGATGGGCTCCGGCACCATCCTGCGTGAAGTCCGTGAAGCAGCGAAGATTTTGCGTGAAGAGTTCAACGTCGGCGCCGACGTGTGGAGCGTTACCAGCTTCAACGAACTGCGTCGCGACGGCCTGGCCGTCGAGCGCACCAACCGTCTGCACCCGGGCCAGAAGCCTAAGCTGAGCTATGTCGAAGAGTGCCTGAACGGTCGTAAAGGTCCGGTCATTGCCTCTACCGACTACATGAAACTGTTCGCCGAGCAGATCCGTCAGTGGGTACCGTCCAAGGAATTCAAAGTCCTGGGCACCGATGGTTTCGGCCGCAGCGACAGCCGCAAGAAACTGCGTCATTTCTTCGAAGTCGACCGTCATTTCGTGGTGTTGGCAGCCCTGGAAGCACTGGCTGACCGTGGTGACATCGAACCTAAAGTCGTGGCTGAAGCCATTGCCAAGTTCGGTATCAACCCGGAAAAACTCAACCCACTGGACTGCTGAGGAGAGATTCTGTGAGCGAACTCATTCGCGTACCTGACATCGGCAGCGGTGAAGGTGAAGTAATTGAACTGTTTGTGAAGGTCGGCGACCGTATCGAAGCCGACCAGAGCATCCTGACCCTGGAATCGGACAAGGCGAGCATGGAAGTGCCTGCGCCGAAGGCCGGTATCATCAAGAGCCTGAAAGTGAAGCTGGGCGATCGCCTGAAAGAAGGCGACGAGCTGCTCGAGCTGGAAGTCGAAGGCGCCGCGCAAGCGGCTCCTGCGGCTGCCGCTGCGCCTGCTGCAAAAGCTGAAGCCAAACCGGCCGCCGCGCCTGCTGCCGCTCCAGCCGCTGCCCCTGCTGCTCCTGCTGCCGCTTCGGTTCAGCAAGTGCACGTGCCGGACATCGGTTCGTCGGGCAAGGCCCAGATCATCGAGATCCAGGTCAAGGTCGGCGACACCGTCGAGGCTGATCAGTCGCTGATCACCCTGGAATCGGACAAGGCCAGCATGGAAATCCCGTCGCCTGCCGCTGGCGTGGTCAAGGCCATCAGCGTCAAGCTCAACGACGAAGTCGGCACTGGCGACCTGATTCTGGACCTGGAAGTGGCGGGTGCTGCGGCGCCGGCCACTGCGCCAGCTCAGGCTGCTGCACCTGCCGCCGCTGCTCCTGCGCCAGCTGCTGCCGCTCCGGCTGCACCGGTAGCCGACAGCGTCCAGGACATCCACGTTCCGGACATCGGTTCGGCAGGCAAGGCGAAGATCATCGAAGTCCTGGTCAAGGCCGGCGACACCGTTGAAGCCGACCAGTCGCTGATCACCCTGGAATCCGACAAGGCCAGCATGGAAATCCCATCGCCTGCCGCTGGCGTGGTGGAAAGCGTTTCCATCAAGCTCGATGACGAAGTCGGTACCGGCGACCTGATTCTCAAGTTGAAAGTCAAAGGCGCAGCTCCAGCTGCTGCGGCACCTGCCGCTGCTGCACCGAGCGCTCCGGCTCCAGCCGCTGCTGCTCCGGCTGCCGCTGCCCCTGCTGCTGCCGCTCCGGCCGCTGCGCCTGCCAAGCCGGGCGCGAAAGTTCACGCCGGCCCTGCCGTGCGTCAACTGGCTCGCGAATTCGGTGTCGAGCTGAGCGCTGTCGGCGCCAGCGGTCCGCACGGTCGCATCCTGAAGGAAGACGTACAGGTTTACGTCAAGGCCATGATGCAGAAGGCCAAGGAAGCTCCGGCCGCTGCTGCTGGCGCAACCGGTGGCGCGGGCATTCCGCCGATTCCGGTCGTGGACTTCAGCCGCTTCGGCGAAATCGAAGAAGTGCCGATGACCCGCCTGATGCAGGTCGGCGCTGCCAACCTGCACCGCAGCTGGCTGAACGTGCCGCACGTGACGCAATTCGACTCGGCCGATATCACCGAACTCGAAGCGTTCCGTAACGCCCAGAAAGCCGTAGCAGAGAAGGCCGGCGTCAAGCTGACCATCCTGCCGCTGCTACTCAAGTCCTGCGCGCACCTGCTCAAGGAACTGCCGGACTTCAACAGCTCGCTGGCTCCAAGCGGCAAAGCGATCATCCGCAAGAAATACGTGAACATCGGCTTCGCCGTCGACACCCCTGATGGCCTGCTGGTACCGGTGATCAAGAACGTCGACCAGAAGAGCCTGCTGCAACTGGCGGCCGAGGCGGCTTCCCTGGCTGAAAAAGCCCGGACCAAGAAGCTCTCGTCGGACGAGATGCAAGGCGCCTGCTTCACCATTTCCAGCCTCGGCCACATTGGCGGCACCGGCTTCACGCCGATCGTCAACGCGCCGGAAGTGGCGATCCTCGGTGTTTCCAAGGCAACCATCCAGCCAGTCTGGGACGGCAAAGCCTTCCAGCCGAAACTGATGCTGCCACTGTCGCTGTCCTACGATCACCGTGTGATCAACGGCGCCGCTGCTGCACGCTTCACCAAGCGTCTGAGCGACTTGCTGGCGGACATCCGCACCATCCTGCTGTAAGACCGGCCGGCCCTCCCTCACGGGAGGGCCAGTCGCGTTCCACGTTTCCGAGCGCCACGCTCGTACCTCAACCCCGCCAATTGGCGGGGCTTTTTTTGCCCGCCGTTTTTTACTTTGAATGAATCCTTCCTACATTTGTGGCTGACATCGCCCACAACTCAAGTCCGTTTCCGCCCGATATTTTTTGCGATTCAATCACTAGCCTTGGTTATAAGGCTGTTAAAGCAGCCAATAACTTTACCGCTTTGATTAACAGGAAAACATCGAAAGGACTCGACTATGTTCAAGCCTACTGTCGGCCCTATTATTGGCCACACAACAACTAATGACGCACGAATATTCCTGCGCGGAGAATGGCAAAAAGATGCTTTGGTATTTGCCGGCATTCGTTATCGACGGGCGGGGGAAGAGCGCTGGAATAACGGCTTATTTACCCAACTGATCCCGTCGCGCGACATGTCAGATGTCATCGTTCTGCAGGATCTCACTGCCGATACTGAATACGAATACCAGGCTGGATGGTTCAGCCCCATGTGCCCGTTGCACAATCCGCAATCCGTCCAGGAGTTGCCTCTACAGTGGCCGCGGGAGGTTTATCACCTGCGTACGCAAGCCAGCAAGGCAGCCATGCCACGAGCTTATATTGTGGGCTCCTGCCGCTATTTGCGCATGACGGCAGGGCAGCCTTCCGCTCCGCACCTGGGCGACCGGATCTTCGCCGCCATCGCCAAACTTGCACACTGCGCGTCACCACCTATCAATGCTGTATTGATGACGGGCGATCAAGTGTATGTTGACGATCTGAACTTCATAGCGCCGGATCGGGAATACACCGAGATACTTGCCAAGTATCGTTCTGCATTTTCCCAACCTAATATTGCAAAACTGATGTCTGGCATTCCCACTTACATGATTCTTGATGATCATGAAATTGAAGATAACTGGCCAGCCAACAAAAACAGCAATGATGAGTATTTATACAAGAACGCCATGGCAGCTTATGAACTGTATCAAGCCAGTCACAGCCCGGCCGGGGAATTCAATACCCAAGATCAACCAAGTCATTCACCAAGGCGCTATTGGTACCAGTTTGCCAATGGTGATATCGAATGGTTTGTCACCGACAGCAGAACGCGGCGCAATCTGACGGCCAACGACCGGCGCATTCTTGATCGCGAACAGGAACAGGCGCTGTGCGACTGGCTGATTCACAGCCCGGCCCGGGTCAAATTCGTGGTCACCAGTGTGATGTTCTACCCGGACCGCAAACGCTTGGGCGATGACGCCTGGAAAGCCTTTCCCGAGCAACGGTTACGGCTGCTCGAAACGATTCGCACCCACGGCATAAAGAATGTGGTGTTCATTTCCGGCGACGTCCACGGCTCCCTCACCAGCCGCCTGACCCACAGCGAAGACCCGGCTTTCGAGGTCAACACCATCGTTTCGTCACCGCTGTGCAACAGCAAGCTGCTGCCTTATGCCAAGGCTTCGACCTTCATTCTCGATCAACCGTTGGCCCGGACCGCTGCCGGCGACTATCGACACGAATTGACCAGCGACGTGATCAGCCAGGATAACTTCGCGCATCTGATCGTCGATTCGGATCAGATTCATGTGCGTTATCACGATCGGGATGGCCATTTTCTAGAGTCGGTGGCTATTGCGTTGCGTTAAAAGTAAAAAATCGCAGCCTTCGACAGCCCTCGCGTTGGGATGGAATACCCCCTGCAGGAGCCGACGAAGGCTGCATTCTCTGCGCCGAGAACATTACTTTTGGCTTTAATTGCAGAAATCTTCGCGCCTGCCGACACATTCTTATAGCACTTGGCCTTCATCTCTCTTGTCAGTCGGTGTCGCAATGATGCAACCTTGCCGCAGGCAACAGTAAAGAGGGCGAGAGCCCCGGCGCGTTCAGCAAATTCGAAGCGAGTTCCCTCCATGAAAAGCCAACCCGATGCCGCCAGCCGTATGGTGGCCGAGGTAGTGACGCAGTTGCCCGTGCCCTCGCGGCTCGGCATGCTGCGTTTCGAGCGGCTGAATGAACCAAGCTGGGCGCTGCTGTTTCTTGATCCCAATTGCGAACGCCAGTTCGGCCTGCCGGCTGTGGAACTGTGCGCCCTGGTCGGCTCGCCATACGCCAGCCTCATGGAACCAGAGGCGCGCTATCAGCTGCATGACGCGGTTCAACAGCAACTGAGCGAAAGCACCCATTATCTGATCCGCTACACCCTGCACACGGCTTCCGGCTCGCTGAATCTGCTGGAACTGGGTGAAGCCTACAAACAACACAACCGACACCTGTTGCGTGGCTACCTGTTGGTGATCGACGGTTTGTTCGACGACGACCCGTTGCTGCCGGCCCTCGACCTGGAAACCCAGAACTCACGCCTGCAGATCGCCCTTGAGCTCAACCAGCGCGCCCAACAGGAACAACTGCAGCATCTGGATCGGGTCCGCGCCCAGCAGGACTTGATCCTGCTGTTGACCCGCCAGCGCTACAGCAGCAACAACTCCCTGCAGGAAGCTGCCGAACTGATCACCCGCAGCGCCTGCGACATTTACCAGATCGACTGCGCCAGCCTGTGGCACCTCGAAGGCTCGCAGCTGGTGCCGATTTCGGCCTATCACCGCACGACCCAGGAATACCTGCTGCCGGAACCGATCGATGTCAGCGTATTCCCCGACTACCTCGACGCCTTGCATACCGGCCGCGCCATCGACGCCCACAATGCCATGCGCGACCCGCGCACCCGGGAAATGGCCGAGAGCCTGCGCCCGCGGGATGTCAATGCGATGCTCGACGCCAGCATCCGGGTCGACGGTCAGGTGGTCGGCGTACTGTGCCTGGAGCAAACCGGTGTGACCCGCGCCTGGCAGTCGGACGAAATCGCCTTCGCTGGCGAACTGGCGGATCAGTTTGCTCAGGTCATCAACAATCACAACCGACGCACCGCCACCAGCGCCCTGCACTTGTTCCAGCGTGCGGTGGAACAAAGCGCCAACGCCTTTTTGCTGGTCAACTGCGACGGCGTGGTCGAATACGTCAACCCGAGCTTCACCGCGATCACCCAGTACAGCACCGAAGAAGTCCACGGCCATCGCCTGTCGGAACTGCCGGCCCTGGAAAACCTCAGCGAACTGCTGTTCGACGCGCCTTCGGCACTGGCCAAGAGCAACAGTTGGCAAGGTGAATTCAAAAGCCGGCGCAAAAACCTGGAACCCTACTGGGGGCAGTTGTCGATCTCCAAGGTTTACGGCGACAACCGCGAGTTGACCCACTACATCGGCATTTACGAAGACATCACCCAGACCAAACTCGCCCAGCAGCGCATCGAGCGCCTGGCCTACACCGACAACCTGACCAACCTCGGCAACCGTCCGGCATTCATCCGCAACCTCGACGAGCGCTTCGCCCGGGACAGCGATACACCCATCAGTCTGTTGCTGGTGGACATCGACAACTTCAAGCGGATCAACGACAGCCTGGGCCACCAGACGGGCGACAAACTGCTCATCAGCCTGGCCCGACGCCTGCGCAACAGCCTCAGCCCGAGCGGCAGCCTGGCGCGGTTTGCCAGTAACGAATTTGCGGTGCTGCTGGACAATACCAATCTGGAAACCGGCCAGCAGATCGCCAGCCAATTGCTGACGACCCTCGACAAGCCAATGTTCGTCGACAACCAATTGATCAGCGTGACCGGCTCGGTCGGCCTGGCCTGCGCGCCGCTGCATGGCCGCGACCCGCAAACCCTGATGCGTAACGCCGGGTTGGCGCTGCACAAGGCCAAGGCCAACGGCAAACATCAGGTGCAAGTGTTCACCGAAGCCTTGAACGCCGAGGCCAGTTACAAGTTGTTCGTCGAAAACAACCTGCGCCGCGCCCTGACCCAAAACGAGCTGGACGTGTTCTACCAGCCCAAGCTTTGCCTGCGCAGCGGTCGACTGCTGGGCATGGAAGCGCTGCTGCGCTGGGACCATCCGGAAAAGGGCATGATCCGCCCGGACCAGTTCATCAGCGTTGCCGAAGAAACCGGCCTGATCATCCCGATCGGCAAATGGATCGCCCGCCAGGCCTGCCGCATGAGCAAGGCACTGACCGCTGCAGGGCTGGGTAACTTGCAGGTGGCGATCAACCTGTCACCCAAACAGTTCTCCGACCCGGACCTGGTGGCCTCCATCGCCAACATTCTCAAGGAAGAAGCATTGCCGGCGCACCTGCTGGAGCTGGAATTGACCGAAGGCCTGCTGCTGGAAGCCACCGAAGACACCCACTTGCAGCTCGACCAGCTCAAACGCCTGGGCCTGACGCTGGCAATGGACGACTTCGGCACCGGTTACTCGTCGCTCAGTTACTTGAAAAAATTCCCGATCGACATCATCAAGATCGATCGAAGCTTCATCCACGAAATCCCGGACAACCAGGACGACATGGAAATCACTTCCGCGGTGATCGCCATGGCGCACAACCTCAAGCTCAAGGTCGTGGCTGAAGGTATCGAGACGGCTGCGCAGCTGGCTTTCCTGCGTCGCCACCGCTGTGACGTCGGCCAGGGCTACCTGTTCGACCAGCCGATCCCCGGCGCCGAGCTGATCGAGAAGCTCAAACGCTACCCGCGCGGCCCAATCGCCTGACAGCGGGCCAACACTCGGGCAAACTGCACTTCTAAATATTCCAACGACTGAGGGGACTGATGATGGTTCTGCGCTCGGAAATTCTGGTGAACAAAAACGTGCTCCCTACCAAAGAACAAGCTCTGCCTGGCCGCGAAACCCCGATCAAGGTTCCGGACGAACACTTCGTCAACAAAAACCCGTTGCTGGGTCCGTTCCCCGGCAATGTCGAATTCGCCATCTTCGGCCTCGGCTGTTTCTGGGGCGCAGAGCGGCGCTTCTGGCAGCGTGAAGGCGTGTACAGCACAGCCGTGGGGTATGCCGGCGGCTACACGCCGAACCCGACCTATGAAGAAGTCTGCTCGGGGCTGACCGGCCACACCGAAGTGGTGCTGGTGGTGTACGAACCCGAGAAAGTCAGCTATGAAGAGCTGCTGAAGATGTTCTGGGAATTGCACAACCCGACTCAGGGCATGCGCCAGGGCAACGACATCGGCACTCAGTACCGTTCGGTGATCTACGCCACCAAACCGGAACAACTGGAAGCGGCGAAAAAAAGCGCGCAAGTGTTCCAGGTCGAACTGACCAAGGCCGGCAAAGGCATCATCACCACTGAAATCGACGAAGCCCCGACGTTCTATTACGCCGAGGCGTATCACCAACAGTATCTGGCGAAGAATCCGGAAGGCTATTGCGGGATTGGCGGTACTGGCGTGACTTGCCCGATCTGATTCAGCACAACCTCTGTACCCGATCGTTCCCACGCTCTGCGTGGGAATGCAGCCCGGGACGCTCCGCGGCCCAAAAGCGTGACGCAGAGCGTCACATGAGGCATTCCCACGCAGAGCGTGGGAACGATCATCGCCTCATTCGGCAATCAACCAATCCATCTGCCACCCACCCTGGGTCTGCCCCAGCTTCTGGGACAACCATGGCAGCAGTTCACGCAGTTCCTCTTCCAGCCCCCACGGCGGATTGGCGATTGCCAGACCGGAACCGTTCAGGCTGTTGGGCGTGTCCAGCGGATGCACCAGCAACTCCACGCGCAACAATTTCGGCGCGCCGGTGCCGGCCAGGTCCTGATAGAAACGGCGCAGTGCGCGCTGATCCTTCACCGGATACCAGATGGCCGCCACGGTTTGCCGCATACGGCCAATCGCCTCTTTCAACGAAGCCGCGCAACGCTGCATTTCATCGAGCTTTTCGAACGGCGGATCGATCAACATCACCGCACGCTTCTCTGGCACCGGCAGCAAGGCGCGCGACACATGCCAACCTTCGCCCAAGTGCACCTTCACGCGACGATCACCCGCCATGTTGTCCTTGAGCAACAAGCCGTCTTGCGGGTGCTTTTCGTTGAGCAACACGCGATCCTGCTTACGCGTCAGACGTCGCGCCAATTCCGGCGAACCGGGGTAATAGCGCAACTGGCCATCCGGGTTCATCTCATGCAGCACCTGCATGTAGTCAGCGGTCAGGATCGGCAGATCCGGCTGATCCCACAAACGCGCAATGCCCTCCAGGTACTCACCGGTACGACTGGCCTGATCACCCTGAAGGTCATACAGACCGATGCCGGCGTGGGTATCGAGATAGGCAAACGGCTGTTCCTTGCGCGACATCAGGGCGATGAGGCGGGTCAAGGTCAGGTGTTTGAACACATCGGCGTGATTGCCGGCATGGAAGGCGTGACGATAATTCATGGTTGCTCCTGCGAAGGCCGGCAAGTTTACCTTTTACCGGCCTGCAAGTCAGGGTTCACGGCTGAGTGGCCGGCTGTATCGAAGACTGGCGTCAGCTCGACGCCTCCAGCAAATACTCCACCCAATCAGCTTTCGACGCAGCTGCCACGTCAGTTTCCGCAAGGAAATGCGCAGCCTTGCTGCGCAAGACGCGCTCCGAAAACACCTCGAAAATACCCGGCTGCTCTTCACTCAACCATTGCAACAAGTTGTTGATCCGGGTGGTAGCGTCATCCGCAGCCAGTTGTTGCAACAGCGCATCTGGCACCTTCCACCAGGGGAAGACCTTCGATGTTTTCTGCGCATTGCCATCTATCTCGACAGCGTGCCCGTTAATCCAGCACCGGCCGATGACCGGCAGGAGTTCATAGGGATTGACCTCTGTACTGTGCAGGATCGGTATCAGAAAACGCCCATCCCAGAAGCGGAAAAACACCGCATTGTCATTGGGCAACAGAACCTGTGTGAGACTGCGCAGGTGTTCGGCGAGCACCTCTTGGCTCGCAGAAGAAACCGCCAGCCACCCCCAATCGCGAGACCTTGTGGTCGCCACCCACTGCACAAACTCACTGTCCACCGCGACATGTGCGACGTAGGGCATCACTGCTTCCCACTCGGCATAAGCGGTATCGGCCCAGATCGGGGTCGCCTTGCTGATGGGCATCGATCGTCGCCAGGCTTCGAGTGGTTTGGCGGCACTGGCGTTACTGAAGATCGCGAACAACTGCTGCGACGCTTGCAGCGGCTGGCGTTCGAGCCAGTCGAGGGGCAATAGAAAATCAGGCGGCACACGCACCTTCCTTGCAGCGTTCGCACTCTTCGCAAAATGGCGAAGCACTTTGCAAACTCAGCCTCTGCGCCATGCTTAGCGCTACACCTTGCACAGCCACGCTTGATACACCGGGAGCCGACATCGGCGCCCCACCGACTTCGATCGGCACACTGCTGAAAATTCCCGCAGGACCGATATTGATCCAGTGGCCACCGGCCTGAATCGTGGCGTTGGTGCCGCCATCAATCACGACCTGGCTAACGGCATTGAGCTGAAACTGCCCGCTCGCCGTGACGGTCTGGCTGCCGACGCGGATGTGCCGGTCACCGGTGACCTGCAGGTATTCGTTTTGCCCGACCTGCACGTGCATGTCATGCAGCACCTGCTGGTTCCAGTTTCGCTGGGCGCGCAAGTGGATTTCCTCGGCCCCTTTGCGATCCTCGATGCGCAATTCGTTGTAGCCCCCGCCACCGGGACTGCTGCGCGAGCGGAAAATACTGCGAGTCTTGTCTGCCGGCAGATCCAGCGGCACCGGGTTCATCGCATTGGGCAGGCAACCCATCACCAGCGGCTTGTCCGCATCGCCATCTACGAACCCCACCAGGACTTCCATGCCGACACGCGGGATCAACACACTGCCGTAGCTGTCGTGCGCCCAACCGCTGGCCACCCGCAGCCAGCAACTGGAATGTTCTTCCAACTGACCGAAGCGGTCCCACATCAACCGGACCTTGACCCTGCCGAATTCGTCGCAATGAATTTCACTGTCTTTCGGCCCACTCACCACAGCGGCTTGATACCCGGCCACCTGAGGCTTGGCGCGCATTCGCGGGCGGAAAAAAACGTCCCACGGCGTTGCCAGGAAGGTATTGCGATAACCTTGAAAACTGTCCGTGCTGCCCGCCGACTCTTCCAGCACTTGTGGCTGACAGCCATGGTGTTCGATTTCAGTCAGCAGCCACAGGTTGTTCCACTCCTGCTGCGGGTGCTCGTCGAGTAGCAGGAAATGCCCACTGATCAACGCAGCTTGATCACTCTTGCCTTGCGCCTGACGGTAATCCGCGCGATGACTCTGTAATGCCCGCTGAGCCAGCCGCCCGCCGATTTCCCGATCATTGAACTGCCCCGGAAAACGGTAATCCTCAAGCAGCGGCAACTGCTCACTGTCGGAACGACTTTGCAGTTCCAGGCGTGGTTGATGGAAGTCGTAGTCGCGGCGCGTCACCACGGTGGGTCGGGTTTCCAGACGAACATTGAACCGTTTGATAACAGCTTCATTCACCGCCATGCCACTGCCCGGCCGGTAAGGTATCGGTTCAGGCAAGCGTGGAAAAACTGTCTGGTCATCGCCAAACACCAACAGGTGACCGTCGCAACTGTGTTGGAAATGGTAGTGGATACCCAGTTCGGCACACAGCCGCTGGATGAACGCCAGATCGCTTTCCGCGTATTGCACGCAGTACTCGCGCTCGGGATAGGCGCCACTGAGCTGAAACGCGAAGGCATCGCCGAGGATGCCATGATCCTTGAAGATTTGCGTGATGATCGCCGGCACAGTTTGGTGCTGGAAGATTCGCTGGTTGATCCGATGATCGAGGTAGGCCAGACGCGGTACAAGGCTGATCTCGTAGCGCGTCAGACGTTTACCGGAATCGCCCTGGCCCACCCGATAAATCTGACCATGAACACCGGCGCCTTGCGCATCGAAACCCAGAAACGCCTGACGATGCAGAAGGTTTTCGAGATCGATGTCCGGCCGCTCGCTGACCAGCTCCACGTCAAAACGGTATGGCTGGCTGATGGCCTCCTTACCGGTGAACTCAAGTACCTTGAGTTCACTCTGGACACCGTCGACGGTCAACGTGAAGCGCGGTTGATTGGCAGAAGCGAACATCCGATGTGTCTCGGCAGAATGACAGCGGGCGATTCTGCATGAGCATCAAGCCTCCCTGATCAAGAAACAGGAAAATCAGATTTGCCCTACCGCTCCTGAAGCATCGCCCCTCAAAAAACGCTTCATTCGACTACAGACAACCCCGAGAACACCGCGCCCCTTGCAGGAGCCGAGCTTGCTCGCGATGGCGGTCTGGATGCCAACATATGTGTTGAACGTGCTGACGCCAGCGCGAGCAAGCTCAGCGCCTACAGAAAACCTAGAAAGTGCAGGCAAAAAAACGGCCCGCTTCCAAAGGAAGCGGGCCGTTTTCGTTCAAGCCATTGGCGCAGAGCTTTCGCTCGTGCCGATTACTTGTTCAGGCGGAAATCACTTTCGGCAGCAGCGAAACGCTGGAGCATGCCGGCAGTCGGCGCGCCCATTTTGCTGACGAAGTAAATCGCCAGGCTGGCGAAGATGAAACCAGGGATGATTTCGTACAGGCCCAGCAACTCGAAGTGCTTCCACACGATCACGGTGATTGCGCCAACCAGGATACCGGCCAGTGCGCCGTTACGGGTCATGTCTTTCCAGATTACGGAAATCAGCACGACCGGACCGAAAGCGGCACCGAAACCGGCCCAAGCGTAGCTCACCAGACCCAGTACACGGTTTTCCGGGTTGGCAGCCAATGCGATGGCAACCAGGGCAACCAGCAACACCATGGCGCGACCGACCCATACCAGTTCGACCTGGGAAGCCGACTTGCGCAGGAAGGTTTTGTAGAAGTCTTCAGTCAGCGCACTGGAACACACCAGCAGCTGGCAGCTCAGGGTGCTCATGACAGCGGCCAGAATGGCCGACAGCAGCACGCCGGCAATCCATGGGTTGAACAGGATCTTGGCCAGTTCGATGAACACACGTTCGTGGTTTTCAGTCACCGGACCGGCCACCTCAGGGTGCGCCGAGAAGTACGCGATACCGAAGAAGCCGACGGCCACGGTGCCGCCCAGGCACAGGATCATCCAGGTCATGGAAATACGACGGGCGTTGGCGATCGACTTGACCGAATCCGCTGCCATGAAACGCGCCAGGATGTGCGGCTGACCGAAGTAGCCCAGACCCCAACCCATCAGCGAGATGATGCCGATGAAGGTGGTGTTTTTCAGCATGTCGAAGTTGCTTGGATCTTGCGCTTCGATGGCCAGGAACGTGGTATCCACGCCACCGGTGGCCAGCAGCACGATGATCGGCGTCAGCAACAGGGCGAAGATCATCAAGGTGGCTTGTACGGTGTCAGTCCAGCTCACTGCCAGGAAACCACCGACGAAGGTGTAGGCAATCGTCGCCGCAGCACCGGCCCACAGCGCTGTCTCGTAGGACATGCCGAAGGTGCTTTCGAACAGACGGGCGCCGGCCACGATGCCGGAAGCGCAGTAGATGGTGAAGAACACCAGGATCACGACGGCGGAGATGATCCGCAGCAGGCCGCTTTTGTCTTCGAAACGGCTTGAGAAGTAATCCGGCAGAGTCAGGGCGTCACCGTTGTGCTCGGTCTGCACGCGCAGGCGACCGGCAACGAACAGCCAGTTCAAGTAAGCACCGACGATCAGGCCGATGGCGATCCAGCTTTCGGACAGACCGGACATGTAGATGGCGCCCGGCAGGCCCATCAACAACCAGCCGCTCATGTCGGAAGCACCGGCGGACAGTGCCGTCACGACGCTGCCCAGGCTACGGCCGCCCAGAATATAGTCAGAAAGGTTATTGGTGGAGCGATAGGCCATGAAGCCGATCAGCACCATTGCTGCGATGTAGATCACGAACGTGATCAGGGTTGGATTGCTTACGCTCATTTAAGTGACGCCCTGGCTTTGTTTTTATGTAGCGGCGGCTGGTGAACCGCTCGCAAACGGTGACGTTTGACAGACGATTCGGGATCCCGCGCATTTATGACTGATGTTTCCCCAGGAAAGCCATCAGCCGGTGCACCGGTCTCTTCGACGGTTGCACCTTGGGGCGCGAATGCTATTCAACAAAGCAAATAAGGTGCAACCCATTTCTGGAGAATAAGTTGCACCTAGTCGGAAAAATCTTGTCATGCGCTGTTTTTGCTCCTTTTCGGAGCAAAGATCGCCGGCGATCCATCAAAAAAGCCCCAAGGAAATGCAGCACGGTCGTACCAGAATTTATTTCCTGACGAGCTGCGTATTAATCCGACAAAAAAAGGGTTGCACCCGGTTGCACCTCAGGAGTCGCACGGCTAATCTTGCCGCCAGCTGATGCCACGCGGTCGTGGCAAACATGAGGATAAAAACATGGCTACCACCACCCTTGGCGTCAAACTTGACGACCCGACCCGCGAACGCCTCAAGGCCGCCGCGACCTCGATTGATCGCACGCCGCACTGGCTGATCAAGCAGGCAATTTTCAATTACCTGGAAAAACTCGAGGGTGGTGCAACCCTGACCGAGCTGAACGGTTCGACCAAGGATTCCGACGATGCCGTCGATGCGCCTCTGGATCACGCCCACCAGTGCTTCCTTGAATTCGCCGAAAGCATCCTGCCGCAATCGGTACTGCGCGCATCGATCACCGCCGCTTACCGTCGCCCGGAGCCGGAAGTGGTGCCGATGCTGATCGAGCAGGCACGCCTGCCGGCGCCGATGGCCGAAGCCACCAACAAACTGGCCGCCTCCATTGCGGAAAAACTGCGCAACCAGAAGAGCGCTGGCGGCCGTGCCGGCATCGTGCAGGGCCTGTTGCAGGAATTTTCCCTGTCGTCCCAGGAAGGCGTGGCGCTGATGTGCCTGGCCGAAGCGCTGCTGCGCATCCCGGACAAAGGCACTCGCGACGCGCTGATCCGCGACAAAATCAGCACCGGCAACTGGCAGCCGCACCTGGGCAACAGCCCGTCGCTGTTCGTCAACGCCGCTACCTGGGGCCTGCTGCTGACCGGCAAACTGGTGTCCACGCACAACGAAGCGGGTTTGACTTCGTCCCTGAGCCGCATCATCGGCAAGAGCGGCGAGCCGATGATCCGCAAGGGCGTCGACATGGCCATGCGCCTGATGGGCGAGCAGTTCGTCACCGGCGAAACCATCGCCGAAGCCCTGGCCAACGCCAGCAAGTTCGAAGCCAAGGGCTTCCGCTACTCCTACGACATGCTCGGTGAAGCGGCACTGACCGAGCACGATGCACAGAAGTACCTGGCCTCGTACGAACAAGCCATCCATTCGATCGGTAAAGCGTCCCACGGCCGTGGGATTTATGAAGGCCCGGGCATCTCCATCAAACTGTCCGCACTGCACCCGCGCTACAGCCGTGCGCAGTACGAGCGCGTGATGGATGAGCTGTACCCGCGCCTGCTGTCGCTGACCCTGCTGGCCAAGCAATACGACATCGGCCTGAACA